>JBFHPZ010000156.1:0-5909 GCA_041592495.1 Gammaproteobacteria bacterium
GCAAGTACTCTGATGACTGGCATTACCGTCATATGCGTGCACCCCGTGACGTGGTTCCTGAATCTGTCATGCCTAACTATCCCTGGCTGGAAAGAAATGTCATCGATGGTCAGCGTACTGCAGATTCCATGAACGCTATGCGAATTGTGGGCGTGCCATACAATGATGCCGATATCGCTGCGGCTACCGACGAAGTCAAGGGCAAAAACGAACTTCAAGCTATTGTTGCCTATCTGCAAGTGCTGGGCACCATGGTCAAGTTCGATGAGACCAAGGACTATCGTAAGTAATGAAGGAATACTTTCACACAGACTGGGCGGCAATGACAATTAATGACTGGGTAGGTCTGATTGTCACTGTCGTCATCTTTGGCCTGATGATTTGGGCATATGTGTATGTATTTCATCCCAAGAACAAAGAGAAACTAGAGTCGCAACGTCACATCCCGCTGGATGATGACAATGATGCGGAGGATAGAAAACAATGAGTGATAATAATCCCTTTCCCGGTGAAAAAAATTCCGGTCATGTTTGGGACGATAACTTGCGTGAATTGCTCAATGAACCACCAACCTGGTGGCGCATAGGCTTTCACGCCAGCTGGATTTTCGTTGTACTGTACACCCTTGTTTATCCATCTTGGCCTTTGATCAACACGCATTTCAAAGGCATTATGGGCTGGACATCAATCCAGGAGTACAAGGAAGATCTGAAGGCGATCGATGAAGTTCGTGGACCTTACGAAGCAAAAATCAAAACCATGTCCGCAGCTGAAATTCTGGCTGATGATGAATTGAGCAACTACGTAATTCGCTCTGCCAAGGTTTTGTTTGGTGATAACTGTGCAGCCTGTCATGGTGCCGGTGGCCAGGGTAACCCTTCCTTCCCTGTTCTGGCAGATGATGACTGGTTGTATGGCGGTACAATTGCTGACATTGAAATGACCATCACTGGTGGCCGTCAGGGCATGATGCCTTCTCAGGCTGCAATGGTTAACGCAGAAGAGTTAGACAAACTGGCCAATGCCATCATTGCAGGTAATGTTGCCAGCGAACCTCTGTTTATGGAAAAAGGTTGTTTTGCTTGCCACGGTCCTGATGCCAAAGGTATAGCACCTATGGGATCAGCCAACCTGACAGATTCAATCTGGCGCTTTGCATCTGCAGACCAGCTTGCCAGCGTTAAATACACCATTACTCATGGTGTAAATGACCCAGGCAACCCGGATACCCGTCCTGCTATCATGCCTGCGTTCGGTGGTACTAAATTGTCTGAAACTGACATTAAGAAACTGGCTGTTTACGTCCACAAGTTGGGCGGCGGTCAATAAGGCGTTAAGGAATAGCGCGTTACAAGTTTACTGTAACCAGTGGGGCTGACTCACCAGCCCCATTAACAAAGATGCTTCGCTAGGTTATTCACGAGTATTCATGAACAACTGAACCGAACATCTGCAATCCTGGGGGGGAAAACTATGGATGCAGTAGTACTTGGCTCAATCCTGGCGGTCGCATTTTCCGTCGTCATACTCGTGGTCATTGCGATCCGGGTTGGACGTCAGATAAATAAAACCCATTCCGATGATTGAGCATATTAACCAGGGGGCTTGTCCCCCTTGGTTATTAATGAAGCCCGCAACAGGTATAAACTGCTGGAGTGAGTGTCAGCGTTTGTAATTGTTGTTTTACTCAACCCCCATCCCTCGGAGATATATAATGGATGCAACTACAATTGCTGCCATTTTTGGCGTTGTTGGCACAGTGATTGTTGCCATTGTTCTGGCTGTCGTTATCGGCAAAGAAATCAGAACAAACAACTCAGCAGACTTATAATTTTTTTATTAAAAATTAGAACAAATAAAGACCTCCAAACAGGAGGTCTTTAACTTAAAAAACTACAATCAAAGAATCAAAATGCCATACATTAGTAGGCTCTTATGTGTGATATAATCACATAGAATTTTCCCGGATAGATCCATAATAAGCGTTTAAAACTATGATCAGGAACTTAATCCTTCCTTGATATTAAGTTGTACCACGTCAATCGTTTTTGTAGGAGTGAACACGTGGAAAAACAAGCAGGTATCGACCAAACACACGTCGACGCTCTTTACGAAGAAGCAAGTTACTGGCATGTAAATACCGGTGAGGAACTTATTCATGCCAAGCGCATGCCTGGCCGTTTCCGAAATATTAAATGGTTTACGGCATCGGTGTGGTTAATTTTTTTCTTTGGCCCTTATTTACGCTGGGGCGATCGCCAGGCTGTCTTACTCGACGTTCCGAATCGTAAATTCCATATTTTTGATATTACCATTATGCCGCAGGATGTGTGGCTACTGGCACTAGTGCTATTGTTTTTCGCCATTCTACTAGCAGCCGTTACATCCATTGCCGGTCGCGTTTTTTGTGGTTATTTCTGTTTCCAGACAATCTGGACAGATATCTTCACGTTAATTGAAGAAAAAATCGAAGGCAATCCTTCACAACGTCGAAAGCTGGATAGCGCCCCCTGGGATTTACGCAAGGTCCGTCTTAAAGCATTCAAACATATTATCTGGATATTAATTGGCAGTTTAACCGGCATAAGTTTTATTGCCTGGTTTACTGATGCTTATCAATTATGGATTAATGTACTAACCGTTAATGCCAGTGTTTTTGTCTGGGTAGTTATCACCATGTTCACCCTGGGCACTTACATCCTGGCTGGATTCATGCGTGAACAAACCTGTTTCTGGTTATGTCCGTATGCCCGTATACAAGGTGTTATGTATGACACCAAAACTATTCTTCCAACCTACGATTTTCACCGTGGCGAACCTAGAGGCAAACTACGTAAAGGCCAACCTGAAGAAGGCAATGGAGATTGTATTTCCTGTAACCAGTGCGTAGCTGTTTGCCCCACTGGTATCGATATCCGGCATGGTCAGCAGGAAGGATGTATCACCTGCGCCCTTTGTCTTGATGCCTGCGATTCGGTTATGGATAAAATTGGTCGCCCACGGGGATTGATACGCTATGCTTCACTGGATGAAATCACTGGAAATCCCAAAACACCATTCCTAAAAAGTCCCCGTGTGCTGTTTTATTTTGCAGTCATCGTTATGTGTGTTGTTGGGCTAGTTACTGGCTTAACAAATTTGGGCACATTTGAATTAACTGTTTTACACGATCGCCAACCTTTATTTATCCAGTTAAGTGATGGCTCAATACAAAACAAGTATGACCTGAAAATACTCAACAAGACTGATCAGGATATGCATATCAGCATTGTTGTTGATGGTCCCGAAGGTTTAACTACTCAGGGTATTAAGGAAAAGATGTTATTGCCAGCCAGTAAATTGAGCAGCCATATTATGTTCCTTAAAATCCCTGGTAAGAACCTTAAATCAGACAAGTCTACAGTGACCTTCCGAATTCAATCCTTTGAAGAATTTGGTGATCTTGTGGAGTACAAGAGTATGTTTTATGGTCCTAGAAAATAGAACACATTTGCTTCCAGGCCAAATCAAACTTAAAGAGTTAACTTGTTTATGAGTAATACTGTTATGAGCAAAAAAATATCCCAAGATAATCCGAATGCATGGCGCAATCCCTGGGTTATTGGCTGGATTAGCCTGGTAATTATTGTGCTGGCAGTGAATGTAGGGATGATTAGCCTGGCTTTTATTACAAGCCCGGGCCTGGTATCAGAAGACTATTATGAACAAGGACGTGATCACGAACAGAATATTAACAAAAAGATCGCAGCCAGGGCTGCCCTCTCCTGGTCATTCAGTCCAGATTTTCCCGATAAACCTGTGATGAATCGTAGTGAACGTTATCGTGTCACGGTAGTTGATCGTAACGGAATGGCACTTACAAATGGCCAGGCCGTTCTTAAAGCTTATCGCCCATCTGATGCCGAAGCAGATTTCACAAGCACCATGTCGGAAACCATTCCAGGCGTATATGAAAGTGATGTGCGTTTTCCGCTTAAAGGTCACTGGGAAATCACTGTTTCATTGAAACATGAAGAAGACGAAAGTGACTTCACCCGTCGTATCAATGTTATTACGAATTAGTATTTAAAATCCAATGACTGAGACAAGCTGTTTCCATTGTGGACTGCCTGTCCCATCCGGTATAAATTTTGAAACCGAGATAGACGGTAAAAAACAACAATTTTGCTGCCTGGGCTGTGCATCAGTATGCAAGGTTATCTACGACTCTGGTCTTCAGGGATTCTATCAGCGCACACCTGAAGGCCAGTTACTCTCCCCGCCTCCTGACTTGCCAAAAGATATTGCACTTTATGATATTGATGAAGTACAAAGTGAATATGTTGCAGACATGGGGCAGCTCCGGGATATTCACTTATTGGTAGAAGGCATTCATTGTGCTGCCTGTATCTGGCTCATTGAACGCAGCCTGAACAATATCCCGGGAATTCTGGATGTTAAGGCCAATCTGGCAAATAAACGCCTGCACTTGCGCTGGGATAATAGCAAAATCAAACTATCTTCCATTCTCAAACGACTGGGTGAAATTGGCTACGCAGCAGTGCCTTTCGATCCAGAATCAGCTGAAGGCATCATAAAAAAACAGAATCGCTCCTTATTACTACGTATGGCATTCGCAGCTTTTGCCATGATGAATTTGATGTGGGTTTCCATAGCACTTTATACCGGTGCAAGCGAGGGCGAATTCCGTGGAATGTTTCACTGGGTCGGCTTTGCACTGGCCACACCAACCCTGCTCTATTCAGGTTGGCCATTTTATAAAGGCGCCTTTACGGGATTAAGGCAACTGCACCTTACCATGGATTTACCTATTGCATTAGGGGCAACAGTTACATACCTCTATTCAGTTTATATCATGTTGTCCGGGAGTACTGTCGGAGAAGTTTACTTCGATACCGTTGTTAATTTCATGTTTGTAATTCTGGTAGGACGATTCCTGGAAGCAAAATCAAAAAGGCATGCTGTTGCAGCAACTCAACGATTGCTTGAATTACAGCCTCGTGTAGCCACTGTTATCAAAGATGGGGAATCAAACATAGTATCGATACGAGCAGTTAAACCCGGAGATACAGTGTTGGTTAGAGCGGGCGATAAAATTCCCGTAGACGGCGTTGTTATCGATGGTCAATCTGCAGTTGATGAATCTATGTTAAGCGGTGAATCTCAAGCTGTTACTAAAAATATAAATGATACTGTCTCTGCCGGAACAATTAATACAGAAAGCGCCATCACAGTCAGGGTGGAAGCAACACTCAGAAACACAGCCCTTGGACGTATTATTAATCTGGTTGAAGAAGCACAGGCTTCTAAAGCCCCCATACAATGTATTGCCGACAACATTGTTCCCTGGTTTGTTGCGGCGACCTTGCTATTGGCGAGCTTAACATTTGTGTGGTGGGTAAATGTTGATTTTGAAACTGCATTAATGGCTGCCACAGCAGTGATGATTATTACTTGTCCCTGTGCTTTTGGATTGGCAACACCAATGGCAATTGCAGTTGCTTCAGGGCTAGGCGCAAGGCACGGGATTCTGGTAAAAAATGGCACGGTACTGGAATATTTATCGGGTATTAACCATATTGTTTTCGATAAAACAGGAACACTGACACAAGGTCAAATGGTTGTGAGTCAAATCTACTCAGTAGACCTCCCTGAAAAAGAGTTTTTGCAGTTGATTGCCAGAGTTGAACAATATTCAGAGCATAATATCGCCAGAGCAATTGTTCTTGAAGCAAAAGCTGCCGGCTTAAATATTACTACACATGGTGTGACTGAATTTAAAACCAAACCTGGACATGGAATACAAGCCATTGTTGATTCTAAACCCGTTATTATTGGAACCTACGACTGGTTAAAACAAAATGCAATTGAACCAGATAAGGCCTTGGCAGATAAAACAAATAAGTTAC
>JBFHPZ010000157.1:0-5905 GCA_041592495.1 Gammaproteobacteria bacterium
ACACGCCCATACAGCATGGCAGTGGGTGCATTACGTCCACCCCGTTCTTTTTGTAATTGATCGATGCAGTACAAAATAATGCGTTCTTTTCGGGTGAGACCATCACGCACATCGGGGAAGTTGTCTAATTCATTTGAATGCATGCTGGCCATAATACTCTATAACGATAGTTAGTTAATGTGGAAAATAGTTTTCATTGAAATCTATGCTGATACGATCGCCGGCGATTGGTCTGAATAACTTATTAGCGAAAGCCACATGATCAGGATGATCACGATAACTATCAATTACATTTTCATGCACGAATTCAATCAACCAGCTAAATTTGTACTTCGCATCTTCCTGAACAGCATTTGCGGTAATTACACGACGCACGCCGGGTATTTGACTTAACACTTTTTCACCTTCGTGCATCATGTTGCTAATCTGCTTTGCATCATCAATTTCAAGGTTATAAATTATCACATGATGCACCGGTTGCCAGGCTTCAGCAGTTTTCAACACATCATCAGCTTTTCCCGCTGAACCCCAGTTCACCATGCAACGTTCGATCTCGGTACGCATCGCTGCCTGAATACCTTTTACAATCCCGGTGTAACCACAGCGTTCATCCGCAGCTACGTTATCGCGCATTTTCTTACCGGCGGCATCCGCGAGTGCCGTGTAGTAATTAATCTTGGCGACGCCGTTTTTTATCAGCCGTTGGAATTGTTTATCCGATAAACCGGTGCCACCATGAATCACCAATGGAATGTTCAATGCTTTGTTAATCTGTTGCAGCCGATCAAAGTCCAGTACCGGCTCACCTTTCATACGCCCGTGCACCGTTCCAATGGAAACTGCCAACAGATCAACGCCGGTTTGATCGACATAGGCTTTGGCTTCTTCCACCGAGGTATAAACCACTTCACCCGGATGCTTCTCCGCATCTTCACCTTCCACGCCTGCGACATATCCCAGTTCACCTTCAACCGGCACACCACAGGCATGGGCCATAGCAACAATTGCCTTGGTGATTGCCACGTTGCCATCAAAGGCTTCGTGTGAGGCATCCACCATCACACCATTGCAACCCAGGTTAATGGCTTTAATTGCAGACGCTAATGAAGCGCCATGATCAAGATGAATGGCAACAGGAATCGATGAGCGTTTTGCAGCCCGCTCGGCAGCGGCCATGGCCAGTTCAAAGTCATAATATTCAAAATGGGATTCAGCGAGCGACAAGATAAGCGGCGAACGCCGGGCTTCACCCGCCGCCATAATGGCCTCAAGAAAATCGAGACTCACCAGATCGAAACCACCCACGGCATAACCATTCTGGTAAGCGTGCTGTAGCATGTCTCGCATATTGACCAAAGGCATGATCTTGACTCCTGCGGTATTCGGAATAAGAAATTAGTCTGAGGAGAATAGGCCGATTGTCACTTATAAGTAAACACAGAAATTTTTATCGTTTTTATAAATGTATGCTTATGCGTTGAATTTCAGCAACCAAGGATGAAATGATTTTCAAATATCTTAAATTCTGAATGACTTGGCTTTTAGATCCCTCCACTACGCTCCGCTTCGGTCGGGATGACACATGAGAATAATTAGTTCATGTGTACACCATAGCTGATAGCTTTGGGTTGATTGATGGCAGCCCGATGCTGCAAAATGAATTGTACGACCATCCCCCACCCAATACCGGTAAGCCACAAATGATAACGCCCAGGCAATACCTCATCGTACTTGTAGCTATTTACCCGTTACAATCGACTATGGCCGATCCAAATAATCATATTATTGATGACCGTAGCAGCGGTGATTTAAGCGCAACATCTGGCAATAGCTGGCGCCTGGTCACTGATAATGTCATGGGCGGCATTTCCCGTGGTCAACTCATCATCGACAAGATTGAACAACGCCCTTGCCTGCACATGCAAGGAGAAGTCAAACTCGATAACAATGGTGGTTTTGTGCAAATAGCACTGAATCTATCCGACACCATATTAAAAGACATAACGGATTATCAAGGTATTACAATCGACGTGCTCGGTAACGATGAAGCCTATAACCTTCACCTGCGCAGTGATGACCTGTGGTTACCCTGGCAGTCTTATCGCATGACCTTTAATGCCACACCCAAATGGCAAACGCTGCGTATTCCTTTTATTGAATTTAAACCCTACCGTACAAACACAGCACTCAACATTAGTGAACTGACTCGCATCGGTTTTGTTGCAATTGGTCGCGAATTTACTGCAGATTTATGTGTGGCCCGTGTTGGCCTGTATCGCTAGTGAATAAGTGGAATGATAGGCAATTGATAGTAAACTCTCCAACATGACTTCAGCCAAACCCGTTCTTATCCTGCAACTGCGGCCCGAAGATGCGACCTCGAACAGTGAATACGCCTGTTTCCTGAAGTATGGACAATTGCAGGCTGAAGATACCTGCAGGATACGCATTGAACAAACCGGCATTCCCGTTGACCTTAGTCTCGATGATTATTCCGCCATCATCGTGGGTGGCAGCCCGTTTGATATCAGCACACCGGAGCATGAAAAATCCGGTATTCAGAAAAAGATCGAGGCAGGTTTCAATCACTTGCTGCATCAGGTCGTATCACAGGACTTCCCATTTCTCGGCGCATGTTCCGGTAATGGATTACTGGGAAATCACCTCGGCACTCGCATCAGCAACCAATATGGCGAAGCCGTGGGTTGCGTCAAGCTAGACATCACCGAAGCCGGTAAACAGGACCCGCTACTCGCTGGCATGTCGTCACAGATCGATGTACTACTCGGCCACAAGGAAGCCTGTGACACCACGCCCGAAGGCGCGACATTATTAATGACCGGTAACAACTGCCCGGTGCAGATGTTTCGCATCGGTGAGAATGTATACGCCACCCAGTTCCATCCAGAAGGCGATGCCGATGAATTCATACTGCGCATCAACACCTACAGCAACCACGGATATTTCGAAGCGCATGAAGCGGAAGCTTTGAAAAAAAATGTCTGCAAAACGCCTACACCATACGCCCAGGAAATACT
Organism: Gammaproteobacteria bacterium; assembly: GCA_041592495.1. Lineage (GTDB taxonomy): Bacteria > Pseudomonadota > Gammaproteobacteria > SZUA-229 > SZUA-229 > JBFHPZ01. Next base: position 3,039 of record JBFHPZ010000157.1, read on the forward strand.
CCGTCGTTTTGTAAACAGGTATTACCACACAACCATCTGAGAAAGGAAATAAACAGCTATAGCGCATTGTTACTGCCTTCATACCGGCAGCCTGTCATCTCGAACAGTTTCACCGCGAGAGATCTTGCTTTGAAGTTTTAATCTTTTGATTTAGTCGATTCCGCTATACTAAATCGGAACAATGAAAAGGAAACTCAAATGAACAACACACTCAAAACCGGTTTCATACTTATACTCACCGTATTAATGCTGGTCTCCTGCGCAAGCAGCAATCCCTACAGCGATCCTGATTCACAACGTGATCGCGCAAAAAAAGCGCAAGATGAAATGAGCAGGGATATATCGAAATAACAAGCAAAGAGATCAACAGAATTAAAGGACTGATGGACAAACCTTCTGCTGCTATTGATCCTGCACCACTTGCATAATATTGACGACATCAGCGTGCCAGCGATTGAACAGATCTTTCAACCGTGGATCTGAAAACAGATCATTAAACGTGGCAGGATCGGATGTCACCAGCAGGGTTTCACCGGCTTCGGCGAATACTACGATTTTCAGGGGAAGATAGGGCAGCAACTCGGGATGACTGTCGGTCAATGAATTGTTTTCGTCGGTCTTTTCAAAAAACACAACCCGGTATTTATCACTCTTGTATCCGCTCTCGGCCAGGCCCTGGTCGACACGTCGCACACCGGTCACGGAATAACCCTGTTTTTTTATGGCGTGCTGCAAAATTTCCATGGCTTCATTAAATGGTTTTTCAGAACGCACCATAATCAGCTCACCGGTAATGATGGCCTGGGCAGGTAAACACAGACCAAACAATGCCAGCACTAATAGCCAATATCGTAAGCGCTTCATTGCGTAGCCTCCCTTATGATCTGGGAATAGGTATCGTGCATCTGCTGGCAGGCCTGATCGAGTTTGTCATTGTTAAATAACTGACTCAGGCGTTTCGGATTAATGCTCATCACTTCCACACCGCTGAAGGATTCAACGATCGTAATCTGGCAAGGTAAAAACATTCCAATTCGCGGATCGATGGCCAGTGCATCATTGATCATTTTATAATTACAGAAATTCACCGTGGCTTTTTTTCTATGGGCTGACTTGTCTGAAGCATGCTTATCCCCCAGCTTGAACGATATCAACTCGAACTGGTTATCCACCACGGCACGTTTAACATTTTCAAGCGTCTGGTCAAACGAATGAGGCGAACGATGCATAATGATCGCCTCCTCTTCGAGCATATGCTCACCGGTCATGGTAGTGATCTGGAAGCTGCGAATATAGCTGACCAGATTATTGACATCATCAGCCTTCAAACCAAACTGGCTGGCCGGTGGCATCGGTGTGTGCTTGCGTCCCTGGGTGATGATCGTTTTAAGCATCTGATCACTCACCGAATTTAAAAACCCCTGATTATTCAGTGAAGGTGGCGCAATCGGCAGGTCACGGGGACGAGAAAACATTAAACCCGTACCTTTACCACCCCGTGCATCTTTACCATGACAGCTGACACAATGCGTATCGAACAAGGCTTTACCTGATTTGGCATCACCCTGCACAGGGGTAGCATCCCATTCGGGTACAGGGGTTTTCTGCCAGCCGCGAATATGCTTGATGATCGCCGCAATTTCAGATTCCGACAGGCGATAAAACGACGGCATAACTCGCCCAGGTCGTCCCACGCGAATGGTGCGATGAATATATTCATCAGGTGTTTGCGCCAGAAACGATTCAAGCGCCAGCGGAATACCCACACCACCCTGCCCCTCACGGCCATGGCAAATGGCGCATTTTTCAAGAAAGAGTTTTTCACCATCGGCCGCCAGGCTGGGGAAAGCGCCGAGGAGTAAAACAATCAGCAGGGCTAATTTGGAAGCTAGAGAAAACATAGGTTTTTAATCATCTCAATTCATGGAAATTAAAGACGCTTACCTGGGTAAAATCATTCATGCCATTATTGCACGCTAACTTTAATACGGCAAAGAAAGTAATATTCTCTAATATTAGAAACAAATGCATTCGGACAAGGCATTTACCAGGTTCAATGCTCTTCAACAAATTCGATATCAATACGGTTATCCCTGTCTCTTGCATGCATCTCGACTGCATGAGGTAACCGACTATTCAAGTAAGCACAGGAAACCGCAATCTTGGCATCATCATCGTGTTTCAATGCCTTAAGTAAATTCATCGCCACAAAGGTTGCCTTCTGTTTAGTATCCGGCGTTGTGATCAGTTCGCCAAAAATTCTGAAACCCCGATCCATGTCGCTGTCCATCTTATCGAGAAATTCCAGCTGTTTATCATCGAGCTTTGTTGAACGATCATACTCAAAAACGAGTTGATCATTAATCAATATATTTAAATTACTCATTGTTAAGTACCAGTCATATACTTTGTAAAAATAAGCAAAGATAAATCCCGTTAATTTTTAAGTGTACTTTTTTCATTATACGGTCACATTCATTCGCAGTGTTTACCTGTCATCTGGCCTGAGTTCATAAGCTGCACTTTTTTCCAAAAGTAATGTCGAAATGAGCTAATCCCAATTTAAAACTCTGGTAATCTGTGTCGATGATACGTCAATCCACCTGGTTAGTGCGAATTACCCTCCTGGCAACATTGCTGTTTACGCCGCTATTGATTGCGGCCAGTCTAGATAAACACGCAAGCATAACCACTCCACACCTGACGGCCAGTTTAATCAGTGAGCATCAGGGTATAGTCGCTGGCCAGCCATTCTGGGTTGCCCTGCATTTCGATATCAATCCCGACTGGCATACCTACTGGAAAAATGCGGGAGATTCCGGCAATGCGCCGACCATTGACTGGCAATTACCGGATGGATTCATAGC
>JBFHPZ010000158.1:0-5904 GCA_041592495.1 Gammaproteobacteria bacterium
CGTTCCGAACGGTCACCGCTACCCACCAGCAGTTTTCGGGTTTGCGCCTGTTCGGCCCGGGCCTTTTCTTCCTGGGCATTGATCAGTCGCGCCTGCAACAATGACATGGCGCGGGCCTTGTTCTTGTGTTGCGAGCGCTCATCCTGGCATTCCACCACTGTTCCGGTGGGCAAATGGGTCAGGCGCACGGCGGAATCGGTTTTGTTGACATGTTGACCACCGGCACCGGAGGCGCGGTAGGTATCGATGCGTAAATCCGCCGGATTGATGGTGATCTGCTCGGCTTCATCCGGTTCCGGGATGATGGCGACGGTGGCGGCCGATGTATGAATACGGCCCTGGGATTCGGTTTCCGGTACTCGTTGTACGCGATGGGCGCCGGATTCGAACTTCAGTTTGGAATAGGCGCCGGTGCCGATCAGGCGTGCGATGATTTCCTTATAGCCACCGTGCTCGCCGTGATTTTCATTGATGACTTCCACCTGCCAACGATTAATTTCAGCATAGCGGCTATACATGCGGAACAGATCGCCGGCAAAAATCGCAGCTTCATCGCCGCCGGTACCGGCGCGGATTTCCAGGAATATATTGCTATTGTCGTGGGGGTCTTTCGGCAACAACAATTTCTGTAATTCCAGTTCCAGTTCTTCAATACGGGCTGAATTGCTGGCGTATTCATCTTCTGCCATGGCCCGCATTTCCGGGTCACTGTCCTTCATCATTTCTTCGGAGCTGGCCAGATCCTCTTTGGCCTTGAGGTATTGGCCAAAGCTTTGCACCACCGGTTCGAGCTGGGAATATTCCACCGACAGCTCGCGGAATTTGTTCTGGTTGCCGATAACATCGGGCTCACTCAACAAAGCGCCGACTTCTTCAAAGCGTTCTTGCAAGTGTTCAAGTTTTGATCGAATGGAATCTTTCATACAGTGATGATGGCTAGTTAATTAGTTTCCGGCTTATTTATTGTCTTCAGGCTTGTTGCCAAGAAACAGGGTGCGGGTGAATTCAATCAGCTCTGGATGGTTTTCCTGGCTGGCCTTGCGAATCTGTATGCAGGGAGTATGGAGCAATTTATTGGTCAGGGTGTGGGAAAGGAAGCCCAGTGCTTCTTCAGGGGATTTTCCCTGGGCCAGTTGTCTTAGTGCCTTGTCCATCACCTCACGGCTGATGGCTTCGGCGTTAACACGCAATTCCTTGATAACATCGACCACATCCAGGCTGCGTTCCCAGTTAATGAACGTTTCCACCTGGGCATCAATGATTTCACCGGCCTGTTCCGCCGCCTGCAGGCGGGATTCCATATTGTCCTGGATGATTTCCTGCAAATCATCCACGGTATACAGATAAACGTCATCCAGTTCGCCGACTTCTTCTTCCACATCGCGGGGAACCGCAATATCCACCATGAATATGGGTTTGTGTTTACGCTTTTTCAGCGCTTTTTCCACGGCGCCCTTACCCAGAATCGGCAAGGGACTGGCGGTGGATGAAATCACAATATCCGCCATGTGCAGGTAATCCGGAATTTGCGGTAAGGCAATGGCCTCGCCATCAAACTGTTCAACCAGCGCCTGGGCACGATCAACACTGCGGTTAGCAATAATAATGTGTTTAACCTTGTTCGCCTTCAGGTGGCGGGCGGCCAGCTCGATGGTTTCACCGGCACCAATCATTAAGGCTGTCTGATTTTCCAGGTCACCAAAAATACGTTTGGACAGATTCACCGCCGCAAACGCAACGGATACCGGACTGGCGCCAATTTCAGTATCGGTACGGACCTGTTTGGCGACGGAGAAGGCGTGCTGAAACAACTTACCCAGCAACATACCCACAGTGCCCAGGCCCACGGCCTGGGAATAGGCCTGTTTCATCTGGCCCAGGATTTGCGGTTCACCCAGCACCATGGAGTCAAGGCCGGAAGCAACCCGCAGGGCATGTTGAATAGAATGGATGTGATCGTGCAGGTAAAGATACGGTTGCAAATCCTGTGGTTCAAAACCGTGAAAGTGGCTGAACCATTCCACCAGTTGGAGGTCATTGTCCTGTTGCTCGCCAGGTTTGAGAGTGCAATAGAGTTCGGTGCGGTTACAGGTGGATAAAATCACAGCTTCTGCAACGCAATCCAGCGCAGTCAGGGACTTAACCGCTTCGGGCAGGTTCTCTGGCGTAAAGGCCAGCCGTTCACGCATATCGACCGGGGTTGTTTTGTGGTTTACGCCTAGAGTAATCAGTGACATGGAGTTGAATTTACCGGTTCGGCGGGCCGAACTTCAATATCTCGTCTGCTTGTTTTAAGAAAACGGTAAATTCTGAGCTATGGATCATTTAAATACAAGCAGTTATGTGCCGGGTTTAGGCCAATGCGCTTGGATTGTTCAGGATCAGCCCCACCTCTAAATAAATAGCCATAATATGGTTTATAGTTGAGGTGGTAACGCGTCAGCCATTGGTGATTGAGGTTTTTTATTTAGTGTTTCGATCAAATTTCAGAAAGTCATTGCGCAGGGTTGGTCTCGCCGCCCTGTTTCCCTTATTGGTGTCCGCATGCAGTCATTATTCCACCCTGGAAACAGTAGAGGGTGAGGATATTGCTCAGCCGGAACTCAATGGTGAATTGCTCTATAACCTGCTTGCCGGGGAATTTGCCGGTGTGCGCGGTCAATTGCAGGAGTCCGCCGATTTTTATCTGGAAGCCTCGAAGGAAACCCAGGATCCCATTGTCGCTGCCCGCGCGGCACATATCGCAGTCTATGCCCAAAAATATGACCAGGCCCTGAAAGCCATTGATCGCTGGCAGGCTCTATCGGGTGACACCAACGAAATCGAACGGGTCAAGGTCATGGTGTACCTGAGTCTGGATGATGTGCCCAAAGCCATAGCCGCCATTGAACAGGTCATTGTTGTGAATGGTCATGTTGATGACCAATCCGTGGGTGCGCTAGGTGAAGTCCTGCGCAAGGAAGCCAGTAGTGAAACCACCCTGGCGGTGCTCAACGAACTTAACCTGCGTCATCCTGACAACTTCCGTTTACTGTTACTGCAAGGCCGTTTCGAGGCCAATGCCGGTCATTTCGAAAAAGCCACCCAGTCCATCGAGCGTGTTATTGCACTGAATCCCAATATCAGTGATGCCTACCTCATTCAGGCGCAAATTGCTGCCGCCCAGGATAAAAGTGAAGACGCCCTGCAGGCCGTGGCGACTGCGGTAGAAAAACGCCCCGGAGATGAACGCCTGCGCCTGCAATATGCCCGCATGCTGATCCAGTTGAAGCATTTTGAACGCGCACGGGATGAGTTTTTAACCCTGCTTAAAACCCAGCCCACGGATGAAAATGTGCTGCTCAGCCTGGGCCTGATTTCCATTGAATTGTCCGATTACGATGCCGCCAAGCAATATTTGCAGGACCTGATCGATCAGGGTTACTACAACGCCCAGGCGCACTACTATCTTGGTCGTATCCAGCAAAGTCAGGGAGAATTGATGGTCGCCATCGCCAATTTTGAGCGGGTAGGGCATGGCGAATATTTTATCGATGCACGTATTCGTGCCGCCGGCCTGCTGGCGCACATCGGCAAGGTTGAAGAGGCATTACAGAAACTCCAGGCTCTGAGTCAGGGCCAGACCGGTAATGATCAAATCAAGCTTTACCTGGCGCGGGGTGAAGTGCTGCGCAATGCCCATCGAAATAAAGAAGCCCTGAATCTGTACAACACGGCATTACAGGATGCGCCGGAAAATACTGACCTGCTTTATGCGCGGGCACTGGCTGCTGAAAAACTCGATATGCTGGACATGACCGAATCCGATTTGCGCATGGTGTTAATGCATGAACCGGATAATGCCAATGCCCTCAATGCCCTGGGCTACACCCTGGCGGATCGCACCGGCCGTTTGCAGGAAGCCAAGGAATATATCCTCAAGGCCATGAAATTATTGCCCGATGATCCCGCCATACTGGACAGTCTGGGCTGGGTCTATTTCCGCCTGGGGCAACATGAAGAAGCCATCAAATGGTTGCGCAAGGCCTTTGCCAGTTTTGAAGATGCCGAAATTGCAGCGCATCTGGGTGAAGTGTTATGGGTCAGTGGTAACAAAAAAGAAGCCAGTGAAATCTGGCAGCGGGGCCTTAAAGTCAAACCCGATCATCCATTACTATTGAACACCATTAAACGTTACAAAAACTAATAAGCACTCCCATGTTACGAATTTCAGTTTTACTTGCGGTTGCATTACTGTCGGCCTGCGCCGGGCCGCAACAGTATCTATCCTCGCCCATCGATGAAACTCGCTGGCAACAGCACCAACAACAGGTCGCCCAGATCGATCGCTGGCGTCTTGCCGGCAAGGTTGCGGTGATGACCGATGAAGACAGCGGTCAGGCAAATTTATTCTGGGATCAACGCGCCAATGATGATTACGATATCAAAATGGTCGCTCCCTTTGGTGCCGGCACCATGCTCATGGAAGGTCGCCCGCAAGGCGTGTTGCTCACCACATCAAAAGGTGAGCAGATCTTCGAACAATCTCCCGATGCCCTGTTGAATCACATGAATGGCTGGCGCTTCCCGGTCAGCGGATTACGTTACTGGATGCTGGGCATGCCCGCGCCAACATCCAGCTCCCGCATGCTCAACTGGAATGAACAGGGCTACCTGCATTTGCTGGAACAGGACGGCTGGCGCATCGAAATGAAAAGCTATCAGCCAGTAGAACAACACCAGTTACCCGGCAAGTTATTCATCACCCGGCTGGATAACAGCATTGAAGTTAAACTCATCATCCGGCAGTGGGACTTGCTGCATGACTAGCAACAAAATTTGGCTGGCACCCGCCAAGCTTAATTTGTTTTTACACATCACTGGCCGACGCCAGGATGGCTATCATTTATTGCAATCTGTTTTTCAATTTCTCGATGTGGCGGATGAACTGACATTCGACATTCGACACGACAGTGAAATCCGTCGCGCCACCGAACACGCCGCCGTCAAAGCCGAAGATGATCTCACCGTCAGAGCCGCAAAAGCATTGCAACAGGCAGCCGGAATTCAACAGGGTGTCGATATTCATTTGCACAAAAAACTGCCCATGGGTGGAGGTGTTGGCGGTGGCAGTTCCGATGCTGCAACAACCCTGTTGGTACTCAATCAATTATGGCAAGCCGGTTTGACAGTGGATCAACTGGCCGAGCTGGGATTGAAGCTGGGCGCCGATGTACCCGTGTTCGTACGCGGCCATGCTGCCTTCGCTGAAGGGGTGGGTGAAAATTTGCAAGCGATTGATTTGCCTGAAAACTGGTATCTGGTAGTGAAACCGCCAGTACATGTTTCCACGGCCCAAATATTTACCGATCCGCAATTGACACGCAACTGCCCAGCCATCAAAATACACGACCTCCAAACGGGCGCTCTCAAGATAGCTGACTTAAGTAATGTATGTGAAGCCGTAGCAACACAACATTACCCGGAAATCTCCGAAGTTATTCAGTATCTTAAGCGTTATGGCAACGCCAGAATGACCGGAACCGGCGCTTGTGTTTTCACCGCTTTCAAAAGCGAAACGGAAGCAAAACAAGCGCTAAATGAACTACCCGAGACATGGGACGGATTCGTGGCAAAAGGCTGTAATGTATCGCCGCTGTATATGCAGTTGGGGAGAAGTGCAAAGTTAAAAGTTTAAAGTTTAAACTTTTAACTAAATTGGGCTGTCGCCAAGCGGTAAGGCAACGGCCAGTTAGTGAACAACCGATCCCGTCTTGCTTTTTATGACGGGCGCAAAACCCGCAGCTCGATGTATTCGAAGCTGCAGGAGTTAAAAGATTTATTGGGCTGTCGCCAAGCGGTAAGGCAACGGCCAGTTAGTGAACAACCGATCCCGTCTTGCTTTTTATGACGGGCGCAAAACCC
>JBFHPZ010000159.1:0-5876 GCA_041592495.1 Gammaproteobacteria bacterium
GCCATGACTTTTACCGCACACCACCTGCACCGGTAAATTCATAGGCGCATGTGAATACAAACTCGCCATGGGCAGTTCCAGTGTTTTACGTTCACCGGCACTGACGAGTTTTCCACCCACTGTAATACCTGGATGTTTCATTTAACCTTTTCCACGTGTGCGTGTGTGATGAGGCTTGGCATTTTTCTCGATGAAACTAATGATCATGCTGGCAATATCCTTGCCGGTTGCGGATTCAATTTCTTTTAATTCCGGGGAGGAATTGACACCCATGACCACGGGCCCGTGATTGGATCTTAATAAATCCACACCGGCCACATTCAATCCCATGGTGCGTGCTGCACGTAATGCTGTTGTTCGTTCTTCCGGGGTAATCTTGATAAGACTGGCCTTCGAACCACGTTGTAAACTCGGTTTATTCTGATCCGTTTCCCGTTTCATGGCCGCAACCACTTTATCGCCGATAATAAAACAACGAATGTCCGCACCCTCTGCTTCACGAATGTATTCCTGTACCAGAATATTAGCCTCCAGCCCCATAAAGGCTTCGATCACACTTTCCGCTGCTTTTTCGGTTTCCGCCAATACCGAACCTATGCGCTGTGTTCCTTCGAGTAATTTAATGACTAACGGTGCACCACCCACCATCTTGATCAAATCCTGAATATCATCCGGGGAATCGGCAAATCCGGTGACCGGTAAACCAATGCCTTCCCGTGCCAGTAATTGCATCATGCGCAACTTGTCTCTGGATCGCGTTATGGCCACTGACTCATTCAATGGATAAACACCCATCATTTCGAATTGACGTAAAACTGCTGCGCCATAAAAAGTAATGGATGCAGCAATGCGGGGAATCACCGCATCAAATTCCGTTAATGCCTTACTCTTAAAATGAATTTCCGGATGGTTTGAAGTAATGCTCATGTAACAACGCAAGGTATCAATGACCTGTACCACATGACCTTTTGCCTGAGCAGCTTCCGTCAGTCTGCGGGTAGAGTAGATCGAAGAACTACGTGACAATATGGCAATCTTCATTTTTTTGGTCTTTTAACAGGATGGTATTCACCCATTAAATAGGAACGAGCCGGATCAATGATAAAGCGCTTTTTTAATGCGGTCCGACCCAGCAGCATACGAAAAATCATGGTGTCGCGATTAGTGAGGGTAAGTTCGGTATTAAATAAAGTGTCGGCTAATTTAATATCAGTGCTGATGACGTACCGTTCTTCCTTGTGTCCGCCGGAATCTGTCACCCAACGCTTGTCGATGACCGGCGCAGTACAAATATGCTCAATTTTTGAATTGCGCTGAACGGGATGCACACCAAACCTGACCCATTCCTGATCACCTTTATGAAAAGGTTCGACAAAGTAAGCATGCAGAGCAGAAGTCCTGGCTCCGGTATCCACCTTGGCTTTTATATGGGGTAATTCAAACTCCGGTAAGGCTACCCATTCTCGCCAGCCAATAATGATGTGATTTTTCTTCGTTTTCATTTTCCAGAAACCTGTTGCTCGGTACTGCTGTCCTGCTTCAGACAGTTTAAGAATTCATCACTTAATTGGATTCTAACAGTGAATGGATGTAGATGTGGGAAGTATGGCAGTTGAATGATTAATTATTTACGGGTCTATTTACCAATGCAAAAGCTGGAAAATATTCGACCCAGTAAATCATCCGAAGTAAATTCACCGGTGATTTCATTCAGGGCTTCCTGGGCCTGGCGTAATTCTTCCGCGAGCAATTCACCGGCATGTAAATCATCCAGACAATGACGTGCAGTAATAATATTCTGCCGGGCAGCTAGCAGTGCATCCAGATGTCGCCGCCGAGCCATGAATTGACCTTCGCTGGTTTGTTCATAGCCCATGCACTGTTTCAGGTGTTCGCGCAATAAATCCAGGCCTTCTCCCGTTTTAGCACTCAATGCAAGTTCGACACCCTTGTCACCGGTTTTAATCGAGGCGGCATGTCCGGTCAGGTCAATCTTGTTGTAAATGCGGGTTATACCGATGCTGGCAGGAACCCGATCCTCAATCGCCAGATGATCATGTTCGTGATCACGATCATCCAGGAGTAACAATAAACGATCTGCCTGTTCAATGGCTTTCCAGGCGCGACGAATACCTTCCTGTTCCACCGGATCGTCGCTCTCACGCAGGCCTGCGGTATCAATTATGTGTAAGGGCAGGCCGTCGATCTGGATGTGTTCCCGTAAAATATCCCGGGTTGTACCCGGTATATCGGTGACAATCGCGGATTCCTTTCCGGCCAGCTGATTAAGCAAACTGGATTTACCTGCATTGGGACGACCGGCGATGACCAGCGTCATACCTTCCTGTAACAAACACCCCTGACGTGCGGACTTGAATACCTGGCTTAATGCCTGTTCTATCACACCCAGTTTTTCACCCACACTGGCATCCGCCAGAAAATCGATTTCTTCCTCGGGAAAATCCAGTGACGCTTCAACATATAGGCGAAGTTCGATGATTTTCTCAACAAGATCATGCACAGTTCTGGAAAATTCGCCCTGCAAAGATCTGACAGCAGCCTTTGCGGCTTCTTCCGAATTGGCTTCGATCAGATCCGCTATGGCTTCCGCCTGGGCCAGGTCCATTTTGTCATTGAGAAATGCCTGTTCGGAAAATTCACCGGGTCGCGCCAAACGGGCACCCAGCGATAAAACCCGCTTCAACAACATATCCAGTACCACAGGGCCACCGTGAGCCTGGAGTTCCAGTACATCTTCACCGGTAAATGAAAAAGGTTTTTTAAAATAAAGGGCTATACCACTATCGATGATGGAATCATCGGCATCAGTAAAAGGAAGATATTCGGCGAATCTGGGTTTTGGACATTTTCCCAGGACTTTCTCAGCAATTTCGCTGCTTTTCGGTCCTGAAATACGAATTATACCGACTCCGCCGCGACCCGGCGGAGTGGCAACGGCTGCGATTGTTTCAATCGCGGCCATAGATTAACTGGCGGCAATCCGCTTGGTGATGATCCATTGTTGGGTAATGGACAGCAGATTGTTAACCACCCAGTACAGCACCAGACCCGCCGGGAAAAACATGAAGAAAATTGTGAACGCAATCGGCATGATCTGGAAAATTTTCTGCTGCATAGGATCCATCGGCGCCGGGTTCAACTTTTGTTGAACAAACATCGATACACCCATGATCAGTGGCAACACATAGTAGGGATCTTTTTCTGACAGATTCGTGATCCACAAAGCGAAAGGAGCATTACGCATTTCCACGGATTCCAGCAATACCCAGTAGAGCGCAATAAATACCGGAATCTGCACCAGGATGGGCAAACAACCACCCAGGGGATTAATCTTTTCTTCCTTGTACATCTGCATCATGGCCTGGGACATGCGTTGGCGATCGTCACCGTAGCGTTCTTTCAGCGTTTGCAAACGAGGCGCAACCTTGCGCATTTTGGCCATGGAGCGGTAACTGGTTTCTGACAATTTATAGAACAGCAATTTTACCGTCAGTGTCAGGAATATAATCGCCCAACCCCAGTTATCGAACATGGTGTGGAACTGCTTCAGCAACCAGAACAGGGGTTTGGCCAGAATGGTCAACACGCCGTAATCCACGGTTAACTCCAGACCCGGAGCGATTTTTTCCAGCCGATCCTGTAATTTGGGGCCTACTACCAACTGACTGTGAAAACGTCCTTCATCACCGGCATTGATGGTCACTGCAGGTGAACGTAAACCCAGAATATAACGATTGGGCTGGGGATGTTTTGAATAGGCAAAATTGCTTTGATCCTGATCCGGTACCCAGGCTGCCAGGAAATAATGCTGGATCATGGCTATCCAGCCACCCAACATATCTGTTTTTAAATCTTTCTCGGCAATTTCTGAAAATTCGATTTTGTCGTACTTAATCGCTTCGTTATAAATAACACCGCCGGTATAGGTATAAATGAAGCGCGATTCACGGCTGTCACTTTCTGCACGCACCAGCTGTCGATACTGACTACCGCTCCAGCCGGCGGTGGATTTCACGACATGCTCAACATCGATCACATAGCTATCGCGATGGAAGGTATATATTTTGTCAACATGCACGCCATTCTCTTGCCAACCCAGCGTTACCTTGAGTTCATTGGTGCCTTCCGCCAAACGGTATTCGGCCTGATCTGCACTGTAAATGGCATAATGATTGGGGGCTGCTGCATCCGCGGATATCAAACCGGACTGGGCAATATGAAACAGGCTTTCCTGCTCTGAAAATAATGGGAAGGGAAGATCCTTCTGGTCGGCGCTTTTAGGATACTTACGCAGATCCAGCTGACGAATATCACCACCCCGGGTATCGATAACCAGTTCCATGACATCGGTGATGACCCGGACTTGCTTGCGTTCATTTGCTACTGATGACTGCATCACTGGCTCGCTCGGTACAGATACCGCTTCCGGCGTGTCATTGATTACGGGTGGTTCTGAAGATTGGGAAGCAGTTTGTTCGACAGCAACCGGCTGGGGTTTTGGACCATAATCCTGTTGCCATGCCTGCCAGATCATAAACAGGGTAAAGAAGAAAGCGAGATAGAGCAGGGTACGTTGGTTTTCCATAGTCTTCAGTAATTATTAGTTGTGATTGCCTTCGGGCTTGTCTGGCACCGGATCGTAACCGCCTTCATGCCAGGGATGACAACGAGTGACCCTACGCACTGCCAGCCAACCGCCACGGAATACACCAAAACGGTTTATAGCTTCAACTGCATAGGACGAACAGGTCGGAGTATATCGACAATGGGGAGCCATGTAAGGGCTAATGGCATACTGGTAAAAACGAATCAGACCGGTGATGATTTTTCGCATAGTTTGATCAGTTTTTTCCAGTGATTATCCAGGGACCTGAACAAATCCATGTGGGTTACCGATTTGGTTACAGGTTTCGCCATGACAATAAAATCTGCCGCAGGCAAATTTGACTGATTAAGACGAAAGCTTTCCCGAACAATACGCTTTATACGATTACGATCCACTGCCCGTTTTGCCGCTTTTTTGGAAATGGCAAGACCCAGGCGAGGATAGCCCTGTGTATTTAACGCTGCCAGTACGGTTAACAGATGATCGCTTGATCGGAAGGCCTTATTGAACACCCGGCTGAATTCAGCCGGCTTCTGCAGCCTGGCGCGCTTTTGAAAGCGCGCCCTGTTAACCATCATAAGGATAACTTATGCTGACAAACGTGCTCTGCCCTTAGCGCGACGGGCATTTAATACTTTACGACCACCGACTGTACGCATACGCGCACGGAAACCGTGGGTACGAGCACGCTTAATGCGACTGGGTTGAAAGGTTCTTTTCATCGATCCGGATCCTGATACTACAAGTCATGAAAATGGGACCGCGTATTCTACTGGCAGTGTAATTCCGAGTCAAAACTTATCATGCGCTATAGATAAATTTTCTATAGACCAATCATCAGATAGCTGTTTGACCCTTGCCCTTTGCAGTATAGAATGTGCGGTTCCATTTTAAACTCAATAATCATTCTCAGGGGACATCGGCGCGTGAGTACAGCTTTGTGGACGAAATGCCTGCATATGCTGGAACAGGAATTGTCTGATCAACAGCTCAATACCTGGATTCGGCCATTGCAAGTCATTGAAGATGCTGACGCGCTTCGGCTGTTGGCCCCTAACCGGTTTGTGCTGGACTGGGTAAAACAGCATTTCCTGGAGCAAATTAATCGCATCACGGATCAGCTGGCCGGGGATTCCCCCATTAGACTGTCCCTGGAAATCGGTTCTCAGGATCGTAAGCCTGCGGTAACGCCCGTGAGCCAGCAAACCACCAGCAATCCCCCTTTAAATCCGGTCAACAATCACAAGGA
>JBFHPZ010000160.1:0-5871 GCA_041592495.1 Gammaproteobacteria bacterium
ACCTGGAATTGCCCTGCTGCGACGGCGTCGCGAATGTCATTTCTTAACATGAGATTTTTGATATTCGATTGAGGAATGATCACACCTTGTTCGCCATTAAAGGTCCTGGCTTTGCAGATATCAAAAAAACCTTCAATTTTTTCGTTAACACCGCCTATGGCCTGAATTTCACCTAACTGGTTAATGGAACCGGTGACAGCAAAGCTTTGTTTAATCGGTAATTTACCCAGGGCAGATAACAGTGCACATAATTCGGCAGCGGAGGCACTATCACCTTCAATCATGCCATAGGACTGTTCGAAAACTATGCTGGCGGAAAGCGACAAAGGTTGTTCCTGGGCATAACGGTTTGCCAGGTAGGATGACAGAATCAATACACCCTTTGAATGTATGGCGCCGCCCAATTTTACTTCGCGTTCGATATCAATTACCCTGCCGCTACCAAGGCGTGCTGTTGCCGTAATGCGTGAAGGTTTTCCAAAAGCATAGTCACCCAACTGGATGACGCTCAGGCCATTTACCTGCGCAATTTTTTCGCCAGTGATGTTCAATAAATAACTACCGCGCAGAATCTGTTCATGCATCTTTTCACGAATCTGATCCAGGCGTTCGCGGCGTGTATCAATCGCCTTCTGCACATGGATAGATGAGATATTTTTGTCGTGGGTATGCGTTGCCCAGTAATCGGCTTCACGTAACAGGTCAATCAAATTGCCCATATGTAACGACACCTTTTCGGCGTCATCGGTTATTCTGCTGCAATGCTCAATGATTCGGGCTACGCCATCCTTGTTAATGGCTTTTAATCGATTACTGCGTTGCAAGGTGGCGATGAGTTGGGCGTAGAGCAATGAGTTTTCACTGTTTCTGTCTATGTCTTCAGAGAAATCAGCTGCGACCTTGAAAAGCAAACCAAATTCCGGGTCATATTCTTTCAGTAAGTAATAGAGTAGTCGTTCCCCGGTTAAAACAACTTTGACATCGATGGGAATGGGCTCAGGTTGTAATGAAATCGTGCTAACCAGGCTAAGCATTTGTTCCAGTGATTCAATGCGTAACTCCCGAGCATGTAAGACACGTTTAATGCCTTCCCAGGCGAAGGGCGATAAAATAACCTTGCGGGCGTCGAGTATGAGGTAGCCACCATTTGCCTTATGCAGGGCGCCGGGTTTTATTAATGAAAAGTCTGTTAGCAATGTACCAAATTGTGCAAGATGTTCTATTCGCCCAATCAGGTTTTGATAAGTCGGATTGTCTTCATAAATAACGGGGGCTCCCTGTGTCCTGCTATTGTCCACCAGTACGTTAACCTGATAGCGGCCAAATACAGATTCAATGATGTCATGGTTGGTACCGGCAGCTTTTTTGTCTTCACCATGTTTGCGAAATTCGTTGATATTATTGATGATGTCGTCCCTGACCAGTTTGATATGGTTAGTGATATCTACCAGGTCTTTGTTTTTTTCCAGCAACTCCTTGATGAATTGATCTACGGTAATGCGAGAAACTTCGCGAGTCAGTTCTTTTATTCGTTCACGATTTTCTTTTTGCCATCCAGGTATTTTTAGAATGATTTTTTTAAGCTCTGTCTCAATATCTTCTGTTGTCTTTTTTATTTCTTCCTGTTCGTCTTCCGGGAGTTTTTCGAATTCTTCCGGAGTGAGTATTTGTCCATTTCTTATTGGGCCGAGGGTATAGCCTCCGGGGGTACGAATCAGGGCGATTTTCTTTTTGTCTGCGGCTTCTGCAAGGTCATTAAATGTTTTTTCTTCCAGTTCCTTGTATTCATCATTGATTTCCTGCAGGCGTATCCGGTATTCGTCGCTTTCAAATGTGGTTGGAATTGCGTTGAGAAGATCCTCGACAAGCTGTTGCATGTCCTGGCCAAATTGTTGTCCGCGTCCGGCAGGGAGTTTTAATACCTTGGGTTTGTGGTGCTGTTCAAAATTATTGACATAACACCAGTCTGGTGGTGTTGCTGCCTGTGACGCTGTTTCTGTGAGCAGACTGGCAATAGTGGTGTGTTTGCCAAGCCCGGTGGAACCCATGACATAAAGATTGTAGCCTTCATGCTGCATGCCGACACCAAAGCTGAGGGCTGCCATCGCACGCGCCTGACCAAGTTGCTCTTGCAGGTCTTCCAGTTCTTCTGTTGTTGTAAAGGGTAAGTCTGCAAGCTGGCAGGTCTGATACAATTTTTCTAACGGAACAACAAGATGCTGATACCGAGGATTAGTTACCATTACGCCTTCCAGTGTCGTTGATGTTTTTTAATATTGTCGGCTATTCGATGGTTTATTCAATGATACAGAGCAAGCCAGTCGGAATTATCAGCTTGCTCACTTTCTGTGTGGATTCTCAGGAGGCGATGCTTTGTTGGTGCTTGTCTAATGTTTTCTGGATGGCTCGAGCTGCTGCTATGAAACCGAAAGTGGCTGTAACACAGGTGGATGAACCAAAGCCAAAATTACAATCCAGTGAAGCGCCTTTAATGCCGGGTTTTGCATGGCATACGCTGCCATCGGCTTTCGGGTAACGCTGTTGTTCGGTTGAAAATACGCACTGTACACCAAAACTGCGTTTGCCGTTTCCGGGAAAGCCATAGTCCTGTCTTAATCGTGAACGCACTTTGGCTGCCAGGGGATCATTCCAGGTACGGCTGAGATCGGCTGTG
Organism: Gammaproteobacteria bacterium; assembly: GCA_041592495.1. Classification (GTDB taxonomy): domain Bacteria; phylum Pseudomonadota; class Gammaproteobacteria; order SZUA-229; family SZUA-229; genus JBFHPZ01. The sequence continues at coordinate 2,675 of JBFHPZ010000160.1, forward strand.
GTGATTTTGGTAGGATCAATAAGACCACCGGCGCCACCCGTGGTAATCATGGGGATCTTGTTGCGTTTACAGTGGTTGATCAAGGCTGCTTTGAAGCGAATGCTGTCGATGGCGTCTATGACAAAGTTGTAATCCCGATGCAGATACTTTTCCAGATTATTTTCGCTTATGAAATCATCGATGACATGGCAATCGCATTCCGGATTGATTTGCAGTATGCGTTCCGCCATGACTTCGACTTTTGATTTATCCAGAGTTGAACTCAGGGCATGAATCTGGCGATTGATGTTGCTAATGGCAATGTCATCATGATCAATTAATGTCAGCTTACCAATACCGGAGCGGGCGAGGGCTTCAGCTGCCCAGGAGCCTACGCCGCCAATGCCGATAATACAAATATGGGCATTGCGCAAAATATCGGCTTCTGTTGTGCCATACAGGCGAATAATGCCGCCAAAACGTTGGTCGAATTCACTCATGTGCGCGATTTTGGTGGCTGAGTCCCGGCTTGTCAATCCAGGGCAAATGAAGCTAACAACGGCGTGTGATCAGACAGCTTGCGCCAGGAAGGTCCATGTAGTCGCTCACAGTGAACAGGCTTGAGGCCGCGGCAATAAATGCGATCCATGGGCAGCGCCGGTAGCCAGGCCGGAAAACTGCGGGCATGGCGACCCGTGGTGGATTTAAAAACTTCGAAAAGATGCAGGTCATCATTCAGGTGTTTCTCGGCACGTCCCATCCAGTCATTAAAATCACCGGCAATAATCAGGGGTTCGTCTTGCGGTATATGGGCATCGATGCGCTGGCACAGGGTTTGTAACTGCTTTTCACGCTCGAGGTTAAACAGGCCGAGATGGACACAAATAACATGTACCCTTTTATTGCTGCCGGATAGCGATATGGCGCCATGGAGCAGGCTACGGCTGGCGGAACGCATGAGGGAAACATTAATGTTTTCCCACTCAATAAAAGGGAATTTACTCAGAATAGCGTTACCGTGGTGACCGGATTTATAAATGGCATTTTTACCATAGGCATGGTGATACCACACCTGATCTGCCAGGAATTCAAACTGGCTTTCATTTGGCCAATTGTTCACATGGTTTTGCTTTTTCTCATGGGCGCCCTGTATTTCCTGCAAGAAAACCACATCGGCATTGACGCGTCGCAGGGCATCCTTGATTTCATGTATGACAAAACGACGATTCCCAGCGCTAAATCCCTTGTGAATGTTATAGGTTAGAATATTAATAATATTGTCAGACATGGTCGTGTAGTAAATTATTATTTATTAAATATAAACCATGGAGGTTGTATGAAAGGCGATCAATATCAAGCTATTGCATGTTCGCAATATGATGTTTATGAAATTGCCATAATGCGCAGGCAGATGCTAAAGCTATCCTGGATTGATGAATCTGGCAGCCACTTTCAACATCTGGTAAAACCCCTGGCGCTGAATACCCGAAACGGTGAGGAATTTCTGACAGTGTCTGTCCAGACAGTGTCTGTCCAGGATAGGCCTGGTATGGAAAGCATTGAAATTCGTCTGGACAGGATTGTGTCCGTTAAAATAGCAGAAGGGTTTTAAGGCGTGACTGTTCGGAATCATCAGGCATAAAAAAGCCCTGCCAGTCCTGGCAGGGCTTGATGCTCAATCAATACAGCCCTGAGGTTCAGGAAGGCCGCCTATCCGGGAGCCCTGGCGGGCAGGTCCTTTGGGAAACAGCTTGTATAAATAGGACTCACTGCTTTTTTCAGGCCCACAATGTTCTTTCATGTATTTCATTAACAGACGCACCATAGGCGTAACGCCATATTCGAAATAGAATTTACGAATATATTTGATTACTTCTAGATGATCCGGAGTTAGATTAATGCCTTCCTTGTTTGCCATGTGTTTGGCAACATCTTCATTCCACAGGGATGCATCGATTAAATTACCCGATTCCGTTACCTTAAAGACCTTTCCGTCGTAGTCAAATTTACCGATAAAATAATCAGCCATGCTGGGATCAACCGGTTTCTTGGCTTTGCGCTTGGTGGCACGGTTATGGCGTTCATCTTCATCCAGTTCCGCATCCAGCATGGGCATGGGTAGGCCGGCAATTCGTGTTCCCTGAATGAGTGTTCCGCCATGGAACAGGCTATCGATATATTCCGAAGTGGCTTTTTTGTCACCGTATTTTTCTTTGATGGCATTCAGTAATAATTTACGAATGGGTGACAGGTTATATTCCTTGTAGAAATCACGCATCAAATGGATGATTTCCCAATGATTGTCTGTCAATGTAATGCCGTCTTTTTCAGCGAGACTTTTAGCAACTTCTTCAGACCAGTCCTCGGTATTGGCCAAACGGCCATCAGGTAAGAGACTATAGGATTTACCACCTACTTTAATATTAGTCATATTGGACCTCTTATAATAACGCTTGTTTATATAAGGATATTTTGAATAGAAACTCTTTCCATCATCCCTAGTTTTGATCATAGCACCTCATAAACTCTCTGTTTGATAAAATATAAAATAATTAACAGGAATTTTTCACAATAAGTTGACAAAAGCTGAGTGGAATAGGTTAATGCACACTTCTTGTAACAAGCAGCCTTTTGCATATGAATGATTTAAAACATATTGTTGAAGCAACACCGGAAAATTTTGCCGAACTGGTAATCGGTAACTCAGTGCGTGGGCCGGTCATGGTAAATTTCTGGAGTGCAAAAGCAGGACCCTGTATCAAGCTTTGGCCGTTGCTGGAAAAACTTGCCGCAGAATATAGTGGTAAATTTTTACTGGTTAATTTAAACACCGACAAGCATGGCCAGTTTGCCCGTAACGAATTAGGCATTACCAGCGTGCCTACGGTAAAAATGTACCGTAATCAACAGGTTGTTGATGTGATTCATGGTGCCGAATCGGAAAGCGGTTTCCGCAATATGATTGCCAGGCATTTACCACGTCAATCCGATGGGATTTTATTGAATGCGGTTGAGCAATATCAGCAAAATAATATTGATGATGCGTTCGCACAATTAAAAAAATTACAGCAGGCTGATCCAGCCAATCCTCGAATTCCCCTGACGTTAATAAAGTTAATGTTTCGGGAAGGTCGCTTGCAGGAAATGCTGGAGTACATAACAAGTTTGTCTTCTAAGCTGCGTAAGAATGAAGAAATCATGCACATCGCTTCCCATGG
>JBFHPZ010000161.1:0-5868 GCA_041592495.1 Gammaproteobacteria bacterium
AACACGCCCATGCCGTAATGTAATGTGTGGGTTAATACATGGGTCTTGGCTTCGCGCCATGGAACCAGCTCGCCGTCATACCAAATTACACCATCGCGATCAGCCATGGTCTTCATACATCAATCTCCTAAACCTGTGTATTGAGGTCTTGCCCCAAAATTGCCTGCCAAATCTGTTTAATGTTTTCTCGTTGCTGCGGGAATTCACTATCATCCAGTTTTGATGACTGTTCCTGCAGTGCCCGCTGATGACTGCGTGCACGGTACTGAACATACGCCGTGGTCAGTTGTGTCACCTGCTCAGCACTAAAAATACCGCTTGCCTGCAACACATCCAGCATCTGACGTATCGCAGTAACCTCAAGTAATTCCGGATGTTCTGCCGCATTGGCCAGCACCGCATATTGCACCAGAAACTCAATATCGACTATGCCGCCCGCATCCTGCTTAAGATGAAACTTGTCGGCTTCCTTACTGCCCAGAGCATCACGCATTTTCTGGCGCATTTCGATGACATCTTTTTGCAGGGTAACCGCATCCCGATGACGTGCCAATACCGAGCGACGAATTCTAGCAAATTCCTCGGCGATATGCGCCGCCCCTACCACCATCCTGGCGCGAATTAATGCCTGATGCTCCCAGGTCCAGGCTTTTTCCTGCTGATACAGCTCAAACGCATCCAGACTGCTCACCAGCATACCGGCAGCACCGTCGGGTCTCAGCCGTGTATCCACTTCGTAGAGACGACCATTGGCGGTCTGGGTACTGAGAATATGCACCACGCGCTGTGCGACACGGGCAAAGAAAGTATTGTTATCGATGCTGCGTTCACCATCGGTATATTGATCGGATCCGCGACTGTCGTGCAGGAACACCAGATCCAGATCCGAGCCATAACCCAGTTCATACCCCCCCAGCTTGCCATAAGCCAGAATAGCCATGGAAGGTTCATGGGGTTTACCGTCTATCGTACACATGGGTTTGCCATGACGACTCACCAGATGCTGGCAAGCCAGACGATAAGCCTTGCAGAGTAATACATCGGCTATCGCCGTCAGTTCTTCGCTAACATCAAATACTTCGACGCTACCCGCCACATCCATCGCCGCCACTTTCAGCACCTGCGCCTGTTTGAACTTGCGCAGGACTTCCATTTCCCCTTCTTCATCACCGACCACCTGCTCCATGGCCTCATCCAGCTCCTGCTTTAATTTCTCACGATCGATTGGTTCGTAGAGTGCACGGGTATCCAGCAGCTCATCCAGCAAAATCGGATAGCGAGTTAACAGATTGGCAATCCAGGGACTGGCAGCACATAGCTTGACCAGCTGGTTTAAAGCAACCGGATATTCAATTAACAGAGCCAGATAGACACTGCGTCGCACAATCGCCTGAATCAGATTCAATAAGCGCTTTGTGACTTCACCGGCACGACGGCGTTGTGTTGATAATTCTTTTAATAACAGCGGTAACAGATTATCCAGGCGCTGCAGGGCGGTACCGGTTTGCGATTTAACCAGGGCGGTATCACGAAATAGACATAACTGACGCGCCACTTCTTCCGATTCCGGAAAACCCAGTTCATCCAGCAAGGCAATAGTGCCTTCCTCATTCAGATTGCTTTTCCAGACAGCCACAAAAGGATTGGTTTGTTGCGGAGCCTGTGCCGCCTCGGGTATGGCGAATACATGATTGAAATAGCCGTGTACGCGCTTGCGATGCAAGGCTGTAGCGTCTGCCAGTAACTGCCAGGTTTCATACTCCATGGCCAGGGCCATGCTTTGTTGTATCAGCGTATCGTCCGGCAACAAATGGGTCTGGGCATCGGCATACATTTGCAGACGGTTTTCCAGCCGCCGTAAAAAATCATAACTTTCCGTCAGTTCATTCGCGGCCTGTTGGGTTAAATACCCCTTCTTCGCCAGCAGAGCCAACACGCTTAAAATACTGCGAATCTGTAATTCCGTTTCACCGCCACCACGAATCAGCTGAAAAGTCTGGCCAATGAATTCGATTTCCCGAATACCGCCCTTGCCCAGTTTGATATTGTTTTCGGTGCCTTTGCGCCGCACCTCGGCATCGATCATGGCCTTCATTTCACGGATGGCTTCAAAAGCACCAAAATCCAGGTAGCGACGGTATACGAAAGGCCGTAACAAATTCATCAGCTCTTCACCGGCAGCACGATCACCGCCGATTACCCGCGCCTTGATCATGGCGTAGCGCTCCCAGTCACGCCCCTGGGTCTGGTAATAATGTTCCATGCCGGCAAAACTCATCACCAGTGGACCGCTGTCACCATAGGGTCGCAGGCGCATATCTACCCGGAACACAAAACCGTCCGCCGTTTTGTCATTGAGCAACTTGATTAAACGCTGGCCCAGCCGGATAAAAAACTGGCTGTTGGCCAGGGGCCGCTTACCGCGGGTTTCCCCTTCTTCGGGGTAGGCAAAAATCAGATCTATATCCGATGAATAATTCAGTTCATAGCCGCCGAGCTTGCCCATGCCCAGTACCACCATTCCCTGCGCTTCGCCGTCTTCATTGACGGGCTCGCCCCACTGATTCACCTGATCCTGATGCAAAAATGCCAGGGTTTGATCGACACAGCTTTCCGCAAGCTCGGTGAGGTTACGCAAGGTTTCGATTGTGCTGGCACGACCTGCCAAATCGCGAAAGCCAATACGCAGCATATGTTTCTGACGAAAGTGTCGCAGGGCCTGCATCAAACTGAAATCATTAGCCAGTGGCAAGTCGTGAATCAGTTGCCGGAGTTCAGACTGGTAATCATCCAGCTGCAATTCATTTTCCAGCAGGTTTTCAGTGACCAGTTGATGCCATAGGGAGGGATAACGACTGCAGGTAGTGGCCACAAAATCACTACAGGCCCACACCTTGCCCAACAGGGCGAGATCAACACCGGGATCACATGCAACGCCTGACTGGGCGCAGGCGCTCAACCATGACTCCCAGTGCAATGCGACTCTGGCATGTAATGCGACGGGAACGGTTTGTTGTAACTGGTTTAGGGAATCAGTGGCAGTATTCAAGGCGACAACCAAAACGTCTGGTTTTAATTACAGACCATAGAATAAGCAGATATCCGATAAATTGATACCTGCCGGACTTGATACAAATCGATTACAGCTTTTTGGCCTTGCGGATGATGTCATAGGCGCTTTTGATATCCTGCACCTTAAGCGTACCCAAACGTACTTCCTGTTCGTTGCAGCCACGGGCCAGCATCTTATCCGGATGGTATTGATTCAGCAGGCGACGATAGGACTGTTTAATATCATCATTATCAGCACGACGAGACACTTGTAATAAGTTACAGGCATCGGCCAGACTCATGGGAGTGGATATTGCTGCATCGGCTGCCGTGTTATCGGCATTCCGGTCAACACGGCGTTCGATACGCTGTAATATGGCTTTGGAAATATCCAGGCGCTTGCCCATGCGTTGCAGCAGATTGCGCTCAAGATCATTGATCGGGTTATCTGCCAGCGCCATACGCAGCTGAATTTCCATGAAAATCTGTAATACGCTGACCCGATGCCGACACAGGCGATAAAACCGGCTTAATACCATATCGAGATTAAAATCGGATTGCTTGCCTTCATTGAACAGGCGTATCGCCAGTTTCTTTTGGTCGATGGTGAGCTTGAGGGATTCCATGACCGAGCTGGCCAGATTAATTTCCGACTCCTGGATGCGGCCATCGGCCTTGGCCAGGCGCCCCATGGTTGAGAAGGTCGCAATAAAGAATGCCGTCTGTACGGTACCTGCATAGGCCGTACCCTGAAGGGATTGGCTATATTCCTGCCACCAGCTATCCAGATGTCGTGACAGGCGCTCGGATATCGCTTCAGGAGTGAAAGATCGGAAGGTCTGGGTCATGACTTCAGCTAAACGTGGCAAGGCGGCGTTCCTTTATCATTTTAAGTTTGCTTAGCTGAAACAATAGTCGATTATGACCAAAAGGTAAAGCAAAGGAACTAAAAAATTTATATATAAAATAACCAATTAGCGCGGATTTTTAACAAACCACACTAAATAAACGCCGTAGACCCTGGTATTTACCATGGACTTAGGCGAATCAGAAGCTTATTTCACCGGTTTTACCCGGGAAGCCGCCAACCGGGCCCGGCCACGAGCCTCATCCACATTACCACCAGAAGCCACAGCCACACCCATGCGCCGTTTCTCAAAGGCTTCGGGTTTGCCGAATAAGCGAATTTCGCTGCCGGGCACCGCCAGCGCCTGTTCGACATGATCAAAACTGATACCGGTTTCATTCATACCGCCATAAATCACCGCACTGGCACCGGCGTTACGCAGGGTGGTATCCACCGGCAACCCCAAGATGGCTCGGGCATGCAGGGCGAATTCGCTCTGCCACTGGCTGATCAGTGTGACCAGACCGGTATCGTGAGGACGAGGACTGACTTCACTGAACCAGACTTCATCACCTTTAATGAATAATTCCACGCCGAAAATACCGCGACCGCCCAGAGCATTAGTGACTTTTTGAGCAATCTCGCGGGATTTTTCCAGGGCAGTTGCCGACATGGGCTGGGGCTGCCAGCTCTCCACATAATCACCATTCTTCTGGATATGACCGATGGGTGCGCAATAATGGGTTTCCATATCGCCTTTGGCGTTCAGTGCGCGCACCGTGAGCTGGGTAATTTCATATTCAAATTCCACCACCCCTTCCACAATGACCCGCCCCTGATTCACCCGGCCGGCTTTCATGGCATAGTCCCAGGCGGTCTTTACATCATCCGACCCTTCAAGACGGGACTGCCCCTTACCAGAAGAAGACATAACCGGTTTGACAATGCAGGGATATCCAATTCCGCCATCAATGGCTGCCTGTAATTCGTCCAGGCTATTGGCAAAGGCATAACTGGATGTTGGTATTCCCAGGTCTTCTGCTGCCAGACGACGGATACCTTCGCGGTTCATGGTGAGCTGGGTCGCTCGTGCGGTGGGAATCACTTCCGCCAACCCGTCTTTTTCGATTTCCGCCAGCATGTCGGTGGCGATGGCTTCGATTTCCGGCACGATCAAATGCGGCTTTTCCTTTTCAACCAGTGCCCGCAGGGCCTTGCCATCCGCCATGTTGATGACATGGGCGCGATGTGCCACCTGATGTCCCGGTGCATTTTCATAGCGATCGACCGCGATGACTTCCACGCCCAGACGCTGCAAGGCAATGATCACTTCCTTGCCCAGCTCGCCGGCACCGAGCAGCATGACCTTGGTTGCGGATTCAGATAAGGGAGTACCGATTTTCATAATTTACCTATGCACCGAAAAGAGCTTGAAGAATATAAAAGAACACAATCGCCAGAATACCGCCCGCCGGTAGAGTAATAATCCAGGACATCAGAATATTGCGAATCACCGTCAGATTCAGTGCCGCCAGCCCTCGTGCCATACCAACACCCAGCACCGCACCCACCAGAGTGTGGGTTGTGGATATGGGCAAACCGGTGCCGGAAGCCAGCACAACGGTGGTGGCCGCAGCCAGCTCCGCAGCAAAACCGCGACTGGGGGTTAATTCAGTAATTTTCTTGCCGACCGTTGCAATAACCTTGTGACCGTACATCATCAATCCCAGCACGATACCAATTCCACCCACCATCAACACCCACATTGGCAAGACGGATTTTTGTGAGATTTCACCCCCACTGCTGACAATGCCAACGACAGCCGCCACCGGGCCCACGGCATTGGCCACATCGTTGGAGCCATGGGCAAAGGCCATGGAACAAGCGGTGACAATCATAAGGACACCAAATACACGCTCCACGTTGGCGTAATGAAAATCACGATCCAGGTTTTCATCAATCTTGATGCG
>JBFHPZ010000162.1:0-5866 GCA_041592495.1 Gammaproteobacteria bacterium
CCTTGTGAATCTCCACTGGTAACATATCCTCCTAAAACGCCTTTAAAAAGATAAGCATCTTCCATGCTGATAATATGTTTGCCTGATTGTGAAATGGCCGAAATAACCTTGTCGAGTGAAAGCATGTGTCCCTGTGCGTCTCTTATCCTGCCAAGAGTGGTAAGAAAAACAAATTCTCCTTCATGCTGGGCTAATGCCCTGGTAAGGATGTCAATTTCGGATGATGAAATAAATGATGCATGAATATCAGGATGATCAATTAGTTCGTTCTTGATTTCATTTTCTATAGCAATATATGTATTGGATGCATCGCCAATCAGCAGTATATTTTTAATTTCAGGATCAATGTTTTTCAGTAGTTTGAGATTTGGTGTGATTTCCTTTTTTTCAAATACTCCTGTGATGCGTGATTTGTCCAGGTTCTTTATGATCGAGTAGTTATTTACGCCGGAAAATATAATAGGTGACTGCTCAAAATAATTAATCAAATACTCAAGGGAAAAGTCCAGGGCATTATCATCGGTGACATAAATTAGATCTGGCATGTAATCTGAGTATTTATCTTTAAGATAACTGTAGAATCTGTCTGCGTAGTCCTTGTCATATTTTTTGCGCTTTGTGTCGAGGTATTCGGTGCTTATTAGAACGGTTTTATTGGAATTGGCATTTAAAGTTCTAGTAAAGGCATTGTGTTGACTTTTTGTCCAGGCATATTCCTGGCTATAGGAGTGTAGTATCAGGATCTGAAACGGAGTTTCTGCATAAGTCTTGACCGGCACCAGTAAAATTAATAAAAGAAGGATGACAATAAAAGAATTCATGTGCCTGTTAATATGATATGCATTTAAAGTACTAAGTTTAGATCAAACTGTGTTTGCAAGATAGTTGTACATTATTTGTACGTGCCTGTATGTACCTTATACACGCAGGTATGATGTCTATTATTCAGATAGCCCATGTATTCTGTCAGGTTTCTGGCAGTTGTAATTAATACTGCTCCATAATCTTGATATGTGTCTGTGATATATATGACAAGCGTGTTGTTTATGTTTGTATTCGGATAGTGTGTAATTTATGGTTTATGTGATTTTTAATATGGTTTCCAGTCTGTAAGTTAATTGCTTTAGTTCGTGGAACAGGAGTGGAGTTATGTCTATTTTAGATGATGTCTTACTCGCTCTGATTGCGCGTTTTGTAGTAGATGATCTTGATCATTTGAGTGTTTCAGATGAAAGCTTTCTTCAGCATCAACTGATTGCAGTTAATGAACTCGTCAAAGATGTTCCAGAGGAACAGCGTCATCAAGTTATAATGACCTGGATTGAGGACCATGCAGCACATTACCGTGATGAGTGGCGAAAGAAAGTCTATTCACAGTTATTGGTAAATCATCGTTGTGCAGATTGTCCACTGGACAATAATGATGCTAAATCCATTTGTGTTATTCATCATAAGTGGACCGCATTATTGAATGATTATATTGCTGGTAAAATTGAATCGGAAAAATATATAGAAGACGCATTAAAGCTTTTGGAAAAGCATAAAAATCACCTCAAGATATCCCGTATTTCAGCTAAACTTTGACGCAAGCTTATCTTGTTTTTTTCTTAGGGGTCTGGCGAGATCTTTTTGGGGTGTTATAGCCTTCGTACAGCCCTTCGAAAAAGTGGCGACAGTTTATGCCCAATGTGCGTGTGCGGTATCCACCTTCCTGAACAATCAGGGTTGGCAGGTTTATTTCCCCAATCATTTGACCATTCTTGTGAAAGTCATTGGCCTGCAGGGTCCAGGTTCCTGTAGGGTCGGCTTTTGCAGTGTCGAGTCCCAAACACAGGATAAAGTAATCGGGTTTAAATGCTTTAACCTGCTTTAACGCTTTAGCGAGTGTTCTCTGGTAGCGTTCAACCTTGATGGTTTCGGGTAAAGGATAATTGATGTTATATCCCACGCCTTTTCCGGCACCGGTTTCATCTGCAAAGCCGGAGAAATGAGGGTAAGCATAATGTGGGTCGCCATGGATGGAAATGGTCAGGATGTCATCGCGCTCATAGAAAATATCCTGTGTTCCATTGCCATGATGAAAGTCTATGTCCAGAATGGCGATTCGACCATAGCGACTTAAAAATTCGGCTGCTATTGCTGCTGAATTGAAGTAACAAAATCCGCCCAGCGCACGTCGTTCTGCATGATGTCCGGGTGGTCTTACCAATGCATAGGCAAAATGGTAATCATCTAGCAAGGCATGGGCGCCTGTTACGGCACAATCCACAGCATTACGCGCTGCAATAAAAGCGTTATGGTTGAGTGGCGTAAATGTATCCATACAATAGTAGCCAACCTGTAATTCAAAATCCTTTGGTGGTCTTTTGATGTTGCGTATCGGAAATATGATGGGATAGATGGATTTGCCTGGTGGCAACATAGTGCATGCGCGACGTAGATAATCCACGTAATCGGCATCATGTACTTTTTTGATTAATCGGTCTGAGGTTTTAACGGGTTTTATGCGTTTAAATAATTGTGTGGTATCCAGTTCCTGCATAATGACCGATAGACGTACCGGTGCTTCGACATAACCACGGTCACGCACGTGATGAATGCTGTGTCCTTCATTGACGATCAGTGCAATGGTGTTTTTACTGCTCTTGCCGGGAGGTTTAGGGGCTGGTTGTTTGCGAATATATTTTGCAGGTCGTAATTTTACGGGGTTGTCTTTAAATGTGTTTGCCAGGTCTTCAATATGTTTTTTATCAAACAGGTCGCCATATTTTCGTTCGAGTATGGCGCTGACAACTTTGCGCACCAGAGTGCGACTTAAGGTTTTGTTGCTTCCCAGGGAATCATACATCAGATAATAAAGATCTTCGTCGCCGGGTTTGATCGGGCTGGCATATTCGTTATTGATGATTGGGAATACGCCGTAGCGTTCATAGAATCTCAGGCGAGCGCTATTCTGTTGTAGAAGTTCCTGATTGCTGATTAAGTCTGGATCATCAACGCTGCATTCAAAAAACAGTCCCTTGCTGTTAAGGGAAACTGCTTCTTCACGAATGCGTTCATAAATAACGCCACCAATACCACCACCGGTTTTGCCCGGTGCTGCCGAAATCATTTCCAGATAGGTAATGCCAAGGTCAGGCATGTGCAGTAACATGGCAAAACCTTTAACCTTATCGTGATTATCTTCAGCTACAAATAAAATAGATCGATATTTATATTGCATGGGGTCATGCAATTGTTTGGGGATTTTTTCAAAATCCTCCTTGCGGGCACTGGGGAATTGCTTGCGCATAATGGCAAGCACCTGGTCGATTGCATCCTTGTTTGCGGCAGAAGTGTCGTCGAAAATCTTACGGATGCGGAACATTCGGGCAGCCCTGATGTTTGTTGGTATTGTTCTAGCCTAGCATTTCATAGGCTAGCTGGGCAACATTCAGCGAGCCGCCTTCCTTGCCAAGTTTTTCACGAACCTTGTTGAGTTCGGTAATCATGTTATTCCGGTAGTTATTATCAGACAGCAGGCGATCAATTTCATTGGCAATTTGCTGAGGTCTGGCTTCATGCTGGATGAACTCCCTGACGATATTTTTTTCGGCAACAATGTTCACCAGTCCGATGTTGTCAATGGTGACCATGCGTTTGAGAATAAAATAGGATAGGGGTGCAATGCGATACACTATAGCGCTGGGGATGCCCATGAGGGCAATTTCCAGTGTGGCAGTGCCGGATGCAGTCATGATGCTATTGCATACCTGCATGATATTATAGGAGCGATCTTTCACGACATGGATGCCGAGTGATTCAAAACCACTTAAGTCGGCTTCAATATCCGACTTATTCAAAGTGCTGGCCACCGGTAAAATATATTGCACATCCGGATGTTTGTTTTTTAACAAACTTGCCGCCTGTAACAAAACCGGCAATACCCGTTTGATTTCACCTTTGCGGCTGCCGGGAAACAGGCCAACAACAGGTTTGGTGTTATCCAGTTGATACGCAGCAAAAGATTCTTCCCGGGTTTTATTCGGCCTGGCTTCATCCACCAGGGGATGGCCGACAAAAGTGACCGGTACATTGGCGTTCTGATAAAACTTTTCTTCAAACGGAAACAGCACTGCCATCATGTCGATGAGTTTGCCAATGGTATGCACACGATGCGGACGCCATGCCCATACCTGGGGGCTGATATAGAACAGGACTTTTACACCCGCTTCCTTGGCGATTTTTGCCAGACGAAAATTAAACTCCTGGTAATCCACCAAAATCAGCAAGTCTGGTGGGTTTTTACGTAATGCATCCGCCAGGGTGTTCAGGGCCTGTTTAATTTTTCGATAATTGGCGAGCACTTCGACAATGCCGACAACAGCAATGTCTGCGCAGTCGATAATGATATCGGCGCCGGCTTCACGCAGTTTATCGCTGCCCATGCCCATGACTTTGATGGAGTCATCAATCTTGTGCAGGGCCTTGACCAGATTGGCAGCATGTAAGTCGCCGGAGGCTTCTCCGGCGCTGATCCTAACGGTTTTAGGCATGGCGACTTAAAGCGCTGACTTGATGGTATCGGTAATAATCTTGATCTTGTCTTCGCCCAGTTCTGGATATACCGGCAGTGCAAAACAGTTTTTAACCACCGATTCGGCAACCGGCAGGAAAACATTTTTGCATTCTTCAGCGAACACATCCTGTTTGTGCAATGGAATCGGATAATAAATCGCGCAGGCAATGCCCTTGTCGCGCAGGGTTTGCAGAATATGGTCGCGATTTGGATGCATACAGCAATACTGGTGGTAAACGTGGTAACCGGTGCCATCTTCAAAAGGAGTGATGATATTGGTATCCGCCAGCATGCGTTTGTAGGTTTGGTCAACGCGACGACGGTTGGCATTAAAGTCATCAATGTGTTTCAGTTTTACCCGCAGGATCACCGCCTGCAGTTCATCCAGTCGGCTGTTATAACCGATCATGCTGTGATGGTACTGTTTGGTGCTGCCGTGATTACGCAGGGCTTTTAATTTAGTCGCCAGTTCATCGGAATTGGTTGTGACCAGGCCGCCGTCACCATAGCAACCCAGGTTCTTGCTGGGGAAGAAACTGAAGCAGCCAATATCACCAAAGCTGCCGGTTTGTTTGTTGTTGATATGGGCGCCAAAAGACTGGGCGCAATCTTCAACAATGTTCAGATTGTGTTTGTCGCACAGTTTTTTCAGTGCGGACATGTCGACCGGTTGACCAAATAAATGTACCGGAATGACGGCTTTGGTTTTGTCGGTGATGGCTTTTTCAACCTGTTCAAGATCAATGTTGAATGTCTTCGGGTCTATGTCCACAAATACAGGTGTGGCGCCGACGTATTTGATGGCTTCAGCGGTGGCGATGAAAGTGAAAGGCGTAGTGATAACTTCGTCGCCCGGGCCTAAATCCAGTGCATCCAGGGCCAGATGCAGGGCATCGGTGCCGTTCGCTACACCAATGGCGTGTTTGACGCCCAGGTATTCGGCGGCTTCTTTTTCAAATGCCTGAACGTTAGGTCCAAGAATAAACTGGGTGGCTTCCAGAGCTGCCAGTATGCCGCTATCAATTTCTTCCTTGAGGCGATGATATTGTTCCTTGAGATCAACCATTGGGATATTCATTGCTAAACCTTATTTACTGAGTAATTCTGAAATTTCAATTGCGGTAGCCAGTGCATGACGACCGTCACTACCGCTGACGACCACGGGAGTGCCATTCTGGATGCTGTCGAGGAAGGCAATGATCTCGACATTCAGCGCGTCATTGTTCTCGTATACGCTTTCGCTGATATCGATTTCCGGAATGCCGGGAAACATTTCCTGGTCGCCCTTGCTGTACACCTTCATGGCAC
>JBFHPZ010000163.1:0-5863 GCA_041592495.1 Gammaproteobacteria bacterium
AATCACCCTGCGTAGCTCAGATTCCGGCAACAGGTTGGCAAAAAAGGGGCGTGCGGTATCGTCAGCGTAAACTTCTTGCCTTAGCGGCAAGGCGATTGAGAGCGGCACTGCATGATCACTGGCAAGCCATTCCTTGTCGTATTGAAAGGAAAAACGACGCCCCTCACTCAGCCATAGGCGCCCAACCTTGTCATTTCGCAGGAAGACATTCAAGGCATCACTCATCTACTGGAATCCTTGCCTGATTGCATCGCCTGGGCATTGCGTTGCCAGCCACGGGGATGGATGGCGATATCGAGCCCGAGACAGCGCATCACATCTAATACCTTGCCTAGCTGTATGGTTGGTTTACCGTTTTCCAGATCAGAAATGAAGCGCACCCCCACACCGCACAGGGAGGCGAATTCGGCCTGTGTCGCTGATTGTGCTTTGCGATGAGCGCGTACCAGCGCACCGAGGTCTTCAGGCGACAAAATATTACCGTACGGTAATTTATTATACAGGTTCATTCTATTCCTATTAATTTATTCCCGTACGGGAAATTTACGAATTATTGATCTAAAAAACAAGATATATTTTCCCGATCGGTAAAAATTAGGAGTTGCTTATTGTGATCTTCTAAACCGATGCCTTTGAAAAAAATGAATTCGGCCTCTTTATTGAAATTGTTTTTCTTAAACCTTTAAAGTGTTTTCGGCTTTTTTATTTCTGTAAAAAGATTTCCCATTTCGAATAGCAAAAAAACTCGTTTGCCGTTAAAATGTGCGAAATTTTCCACCCAATTCCAAATATTAAAATCGGGAGCACAGGATGACTGATGCTCCCTTTTCATGTGTGCTGCGGAGGCAATTTTGACTCAAAAGGCGCTATTAGCGTTAGCAGATGGAAGCCTTTTTCGGGGTGAATCCATCGGTATTTCCGGCGAAACTGTCGGTGAGGTCGTATTCAATACAGCCATGACGGGCTATCAGGAAATCCTCACTGATCCTTCCTATTCCAAACAAATCGTAACCCTGACCTATCCCCATATCGGTAATGTCGGCACCAATGATGGTGATGAAGAAGCTACGGCAGTACATGCCAGTGGTCTGGTGATTCGCGATCTGTCCATGGTGGCCGGTAGCTGGCGTAATCAAATGAGTCTGTCTGACTATCTGAAGAAAAATCAGGTGGTTGCCATTGCGGATATCGATACCCGCAAGCTCACCCGTATTTTGCGGGAAAAAGGCGCGCAGAATGGTTGCATTGTTGCCGGTGATAATATCGACGAGCAGGCTGCAATTGCCAAGGCTCGCGGGTTTGCCGGGTTGGTGGGTATGGATCTGGCGAAAGAAGTCACCACGGACAAATCCTATGCCTGGACCCAGGGCAGCTGGTCGGTGGATAGCAATCAACACAGTCAACATAAAGCAGCTGATCTCAAGTATCACGTAGTTGCTTACGATTACGGCATCAAACGCAATATCCTCAATATGCTGGTGGATCGCGGCTGTCGTGTCACTGTGGTGCCAGCAAAAACCCCGGCAGCTGAAGTGCTCGCGATGAATCCCGATGGCGTGTTTTTATCCAATGGACCCGGTGATCCGGAGCCCTGTGATTACGCCATCAAGGCAATCACAGAAATACTGGATACGGATAAACCCGTGTTTGGTATTTGCCTGGGCCACCAGTTGCTGGCTCTGGCGTGCGGTGCCAAAACCGTAAAAATGAAATTTGGTCATCACGGCGCCAATCATCCGGTGCAGGATCTGGATTCCAAATGCGTCATGATCAGTAGCCAGAACCACGGTTTTGCCGTGGATGAAAAAACCTTGCCGACCAATCTGCGGGCTACACATCGATCTTTATTTGATGGTTCGTTACAGGGCATTCATCGCACTGATAAGCCGGCCTTCAGTTTCCAGGGACACCCGGAAGCCAGTCCAGGTCCCCACGATGTATCGCCGGTCTTTGACCATTTTATTGAGTTGATGGAAAAAGCTTAAAAAGAAAACGCGAATGAACGCAAATAAACGCAAATGGATTTGTTGTCATGGAAGAACGAAAAAAGCTGTCTGAGCTGGTAATTGCCTGTGCTTATGACGTCAGTAACCGACTGGGCGTCGGTTTTCTGGAATCGGTGTATGAGAATGCATTGAGTGTTGAGTTGGAAAAGCGCGGCATCCAACATCAACAGCAAAAACCACTGAAAGTATTTTATGACGGAGTGGTTGTCGGTAATTTTGTGACTGATTTGATAGTGGAAGACAAGTTACTTGTGGAGCTGAAGGTTGTAACCACATTGCTTTCCAATCATAAAGCGCAACTAATGAATTATTTAAAAGCAACGGGTATGCCGGTTGGTCTGTTGCTGAATTTTGGAACACCCAAAGTTGGTGTTCAGCGTATTGTGAATCAATACATCGAATCGGAACTGATTTAACTTCGTAAATATTCGCGTTCATTTGCGTTCATTTGCGTTTTCTTTTGTTGTTAAAGGTAAAAGATGCCAAAACGTACTGACATACACAGTATCCTCATCATCGGCGCGGGCCCTATCGTCATTGGACAGGCTTGCGAATTCGACTATTCCGGTGCCCAGGCTTGTAAAGCCCTGCGTGAAGAAGGTTACAAGGTTATCCTGATCAACTCCAATCCGGCGACTATCATGACTGATCCGGAAATGGCGGATGTGACCTACATCGAGCCTATCCACTGGAAGACGGTCGCCAAAATCATCGAAAAAGAACGCCCCGATGCCTTGCTGCCTACCATGGGTGGCCAGACGGCATTGAACTGCGCGCTGGATCTTGATCGCGAAGGTGTGCTGAAAAAGTTTAATGTGGAAATGATCGGTGCTTCCAAGGAAGCCATCGACATGGCGGAGGACCGGGAAAAGTTCAAGAAGGCGATGGAACAGATCGGCCTGAAAATGCCTCGTGCTGCCATTGCCCATAGCCTGGAAGAAGCCTATCAGGTTCAGGCCCAGGTCGGTTTCCCCACTATTATTCGTCCATCCTTTACCATGGGTGGCAGCGGTGGTGGTATTGCCTATAACCGTCAGGAATTCGAAGAAATCTGTCGTCGTGGCCTGGATCTGTCACCGGTGAATGAACTGCTGATTGAAGAATCCATCATCGGCTGGAAAGAATACGAAATGGAAGTGGTGCGTGACCATCAAGATAACTGCATCATTATCTGCTCCATCGAAAACTTTGATCCCATGGGTATTCACACAGGTGACTCCATCACCGTGGCGCCGGCGCAGACCCTGACCGACAAGGAATACCAGATCATGCGCGATGCTTCATTAGCAGTATTGCGCAAAATCGGTGTGGATACCGGCGGTTCCAATGTGCAGTTTGCGATTAATCCGCAAGATGGTCGCATGACTATTATCGAAATGAATCCTCGCGTATCACGCTCGTCTGCACTGGCATCGAAAGCCACCGGTTTCCCGATTGCGAAAGTGGCGGCGAAACTGGCGGTGGGTTATACCCTGGATGAACTGCGTAACGAGATTACCGGTGGTGCGACACCGGCTTCGTTCGAGCCCAGTATCGATTATGTGGTTACCAAAATTCCACGTTTCACCTTTGAAAAATTCCCTCAGGCTGACAGCCATCTGACCACCCAGATGAAATCTGTGGGTGAAGTCATGGCCATTGGACGTACCTGGCAGGAATCTTTACAGAAAGCACTGCGTGGTCTGGAAATCGGCGTGGACGGTTTCAGTGAAATTCTTGATAAAGATATTTCTGCAGATGAAATCGAATCTACTATCCGGGCTGAATTGCAACAGGCCGGTGCGGATCGTATCTGGTATATCGGTGAAGCCTTCCGTCATGGCATGAGCCGTGACCGCATTCATGAACTGACTTTTATTGATCACTGGTTCCTGATCCAGATTGAAGAATTAATCAACATTGAACAGGCCCTGCGCGGTCGTAAGCTGACGGAAATTGGCAAGGACGAAATGTTCCGCCTGAAACGCAAAGGTTTTTCCGACAGTCGTATGGCCACCTTGCTGGGTGAAAAAGAAAAAGCTGTGCGAGATCATCGCCATGCCCTGGGAATACATCCGGTGTACAAACGCGTGGATACCTGCGCGGCAGAATTCTCCACGTCTACGGCTTATATGTATTCCACCTATGAAGAAGAGTGCGAATCCAACCCATCCGGCCGCGATAAAATTGTGGTGCTGGGTGGTGGTCCTAACCGTATCGGCCAGGGTATAGAATTTGATTACTGCTGTGTGCATGCCGCGCTGGCCATGCGCGAGGATGGTTATGAAACCATCATGATCAATTGCAATCCGGAGACTGTATCCACCGATTACGACACTTCCGATCGTTTGTATTTCGAACCGCTAACTCTGGAAGATGTACTGGAAGTGATGCACAAGGAAAACCCCAAGGGTGTGATTGTGCAATATGGCGGCCAGACTCCATTAAAACTGGCGCGTGCTCTGGAAGCTGCAGGAGCTCCGATTATCGGCACCACGCCGGATCGTATCGATCTGGCGGAAGACCGTGAGCGATTCCAGCAACTGGTGGAAAAGTTACAGCTGAAACAACCACCGAATCGTCTGGCGCGTAATGAAGACCAGGCCATCGAACGTGCTGCGCAGATTGGTTATCCTTTGGTGGTGCGCCCATCCTATGTGCTGGGTGGTCGTGCCATGGAAATTGTGTATAACGAGGCCGATCTCAAAACTTACATGCGTGAAGCGGTGCAGGTTTCCAACGATGCGCCTGTGTTGCTTGATCGCTTCCTGGATGATGCCGTGGAAGTCGATGTGGATGCTATTTGCGACGGTGAAGATGTATTGATCGGCAGCATTATGGAACACATCGAACAGGCCGGCGTACATTCCGGTGACTCAGCCTGTTCATTGCCGCCTTACAGTTTGTCCAAAGACATTCAGGATCAGTTGCGGGAACAGACGCGCAAGATTGCGCTGGAAATGGGTGTGGTCGGTTTGATGAACATCCAGTTTGCGATTCAGGGTGATGCTATCTTTTTGCTTGAAGTAAATCCACGTGCATCGCGCACCGTGCCTTTCGTTTCCAAAGCGACAGGTGTTCCCCTGGCCAAGGTGGCTGCCCGTTGTATGGCAGGTACATCCTTGAAGGCTCAGGGTGTGACTCAAGAAGTAGTGCCTGATTATTATTCGGTCAAGGAGTCCGTGTTCCCCTTCGTTAAATTCCCCAACGTAGATCCCCTGCTGGGGCCGGAGATGAAATCCACTGGCGAAGTCATGGGTGTTGGTCGCAGCTTCGGTGAGGCTTTTGGCAAGGCGCAATTGGGTGCCGGCGTCATGTTACCGTCAACCGGCCGTGCCTTTATCAGTGTGCGTGAACGGGATCATATGCAGGCAGTAGAAGTGGGTAAGCAGTTGCTGAATGTCGGATTTGAAATCGTGGCAACCCGAGGTACGGCTGCAGTACTCAGGGAGCATGGTGTCGATTGTCAGGTTATCAACAAGGTTTATGAAGGTCGGCCCCATATTGTGGATATGATCAAGAACGATGAAATCGATCTGATCATTAATACCACCGAAGGCAAAAAAGCCATCGCCGATTCTTTCACTATTCGTTCAGCAGCATTGCAACATAAGGTCAGTTATACCACGACCTTGGCTGGTGCCAGGGCAACCTGTATGGCGCTGCAATACAAAGCGGAAAGTGATGTCAATCGTTTGCAGGATCTGCATAGGGAGATTAGTCAGTGAGTAAAGTTCCACTAACGGTACGTGGCGCAGAAAAACTGCGTGAAGAACTGAACAAGTTAAAAACCCAGGATCGCCCCAAGGTCATAGAATCCATTGCGGAAGCTCGTGCCCATGGTGATTTAAAAGAAAATGCGGAATACCATGCGGCCA
>JBFHPZ010000164.1:0-5857 GCA_041592495.1 Gammaproteobacteria bacterium
ACCTGGCCAGTTCCTTGCGGACATGGTGCTGACGCTCCTGCGGCACGAACAACAGCAGATCATCCAGAATAATATCTCACCAACAAACCGAGCGGGTGGATGCCTGGGTTGCAGGGAAACCAGACCTTTATTCATCACCATTTTTTGCCAGAGCCTGTCCAGCTGATTAACCAGGCGAATAACCAGTGTACGAATCATTTTGGCGATCAACCAGCCAATGACCAATACCAGCAAAGCCGCCAAAATACGTGGCAGGTAATCAACAAAGTTGATTAACATAGAGTTAAATGACTGTGACAGGCTTGTTAGCAGAGATTCATGGTCGTTCATAGCGTCGCCATATTTTGTTGTTTGCCTACAATGATTCTAATTGTTCCCTATACTAAATCAATTAATTTTACAGATTTACTTGTTTCAATTTATGCATTTTGTTTAACTATATGCGATCGGAATGAATCCGCTCATCCATTGTCCCATTCCTTCACACAAGCATCTCGGCTTAAACAGGCGTAAAAAATGTCCAATGTATCAAATATTGAACAAACACCCTGGCATTCACTCGAAACATCAAATGTCTTCGAAAAAATTGAAAGCTCGGAGCAGGGCCTTAGCAATGATTCTGCCAGTGATCGTCTTGCCCGATTTGGCGCCAACCATATCAAGCCACCGCAACGTGAAACCTCACTAATCCGTTTCCTGAAACAGTTTCATAATGTCCTGATTTATGTACTGCTCGCTTCCGGGGTAGTCACTGTCATACTGGGACACTGGGTTGATAGCAGCGTTATTTTTGGTGTTGTTTTTATAAATGCCATCATAGGCTTTATTCAGGAAGGTAAAGCTGAACGTGCACTGGATGCTATTCGCAACATGCTTTCCCATCAAGCCCATGTCAAACGCGATGGACATTTCATCAGTTTACCGGCAGAACAACTGGTGCCGGGTGATGTGGTCCAGATTCAGTCGGGGGATAAAGTACCGGCCGATTTACGTCTGTTTAAAACACGGGAGTTACGCATTGAAGAGGCCATACTCACCGGCGAATCAGTTCCGGTAGAAAAATCAACTCAGACAGTTGATGCAAATGCCGTGATTGGCGATCGGAATGGCATTGCTTATTCCGGCACCTATGTGAGCTATGGCCAGGGCCAGGGCGTGGTCATCGCAACCGGCGACACCACTGAAATAGGTCGTATCAGCGGCATGCTGCAGGATGTACAGGTTTTAACAACTCCCCTGTTGCGTCAAATGGCAACCTTTGCCAAGTGGTTAACATTGGCCATTGGCGTGATAGCAAGCCTGACTTTCATTTTTGGAGTTTTTATCCGCCACTACCCTGCCAGCGATATGTTTCTGGCTGCTGTGGGTCTGGCCGTCGCCGGTATTCCGGAAGGCTTGCCTGCCATCATGACGATTACCCTGGCTATTGGCGTACAACGCATGGCAAAAAACAATGCCATTATTCGTCGTCTGCCAGCAGTTGAAACACTTGGTTCGGTAACGGTTATTTGTTCTGATAAAACCGGCACACTAACGCGCAATGAGATGACCGTACAATCCATTGCGACGACTGATGGCATGTATGAAGTTAGTGGAGTGGGCTACGATCCCCATGGCGATTTCAGTATCGAACAAAAAGGCATTTCACCGAATGAACACGTAATTCTTAAAGATATCGCGCGTGCCGCAGCCTTATGTAACGACGCTTCCTTGCAAAACAAAAATGGTCAATGGCAAATTCATGGTGATCCCACCGAAGGTGCGTTAATTTCTTTTGCGCATAAGGCTGGTGTCGAGCAATTGTTTGCACAGGAAGAATATCCCCGCATTGATGCCATCCCGTTTGAATCAGAACATCGATTCATGGCAAGCTTACATCATGATCACAGCAATCACCATTTCATTTATCTTAAGGGCGCGCCGGAACGCGTGCTCGACATGTGCAGTATGCAACGCAGCAAAGGTGAAGACACACCTTTAAATCGAAAACTGTGGGAACAGCACATGAACACCATGGCCCATCGAGGCCAACGATTGCTGGCCATTGCCTTTCGAGTGGCACCACCCACGCAAAGCTCACTCAATTTTAATGATGTCGATGCCGGACTTACATTGCTAGGCATCACCGGTATTATTGATCCACCAAGAGAAGAAGCTATCCATGCCGTGCAACGCTGCAAATCCGCCGGCATTAAAGTAAAAATGATCACGGGTGATCACGCTATTACCGCCTGTGCCATTGGAGCACAAATGGGTATAGGTGATGGCAAAACTGTTATGGGTGGATCAGAACTTGCAGATTATGATGCATCGCAATTAGCAGACATCGTCGATAACTGCGATGTATTTGCACGCACTTCTCCCGAACAAAAACTGCAACTGGTCACAGCTCTGCAAGCCAAAGGCCATGTGGCTGCCATGACCGGTGATGGGGTCAATGATGCACCGGCACTTAAACGTGCTGATGTGGGTGTTGCCATGGGACATAAAGGAACAGAAGTCGCCAAGGAAGCTTCTGAAATGGTGTTAGCCGATGACAACTTTGCTTCCATCAGCAAGGCAGTGGAAGAAGGCAGGACCGTGTATGACAATTTAAAAAAATCTATTATTTTTATTCTACCCACCAACGGCGGTGAAGCCTTAACGATTATCGCAGCCATCATGATGGGCCGCATGTTACCGATTACGGCAGCACAAATTTTATGGATCAATATGATTACCGCGGTCACCCTGGCATTAACACTGGCATTTGAACCACCGGAAAAAAATGTCATGCAACGCCCGCCCCGAGACCCAAGGGAACCCTTGCTTACCGGTTTCCTGATCTGGCGTGTTATTTTCGTATCATTAATATTGGTTGCAGGAACATTTGGTTTGTTTTTATGGGAACGGGATCAGGGTGCATCCATCGAATTTGCCCGCACCATTGCGGTAAATACCCTGGTGATGTTTGAAATATTTTATTTGTTCAACTCCCGTTTTCTGCTGGCGAATTCACTGAGCATTGAAGGCCTGACAGGTAATCGTTATGTGCTACTCGCGATTGGGCTGTTAATCGTTATTCAGCTGGCGTTTACCTATGCTGCGCCAATGCAGCATCTGTTCGCAACTACCGATATAGGTTTAAATGACTGGTTGCGCATTATTGCCATCGGTTCATCGGTATTGATACTGGTGGAACTGGAGAAGGCGATTATCCGCAGATTTTTTATCAAACCCAACAATAACAGTTAGATTAAATTATTCTGCACGATGCTCGTACCATGATTTACTGTTATTAACAATGCGAACCACCGAGAGCATAACGGGCACTTCGATCAACACACCCACAACTGTTGCCAGTGCCGCTCCTGATTCAAACCCAAACAAGCTGATGGCGGCTGCCACCGCCAGTTCAAAGAAATTACTGGCGCCAATTAAGGCCGATGGACCGGCCACACAATGAGCCACCCTGAACTGGCGATTTAACACATAAGCCAGGCCCGAATTAAAATAAACCTGAATCAAAATGGGCACTGCAAGCATGAGAATAATTAATGGTTGCGACAGGATTTGTTCACCCTGGAATCCGAACAGCAAAACAATAGTTAACAGTAATGCTGACAAGGAAACCGGATTCAATCGCTTAAGTATACGCTGTAACACTTCATCAGCTAGCGATTGAGAAAAAATATAACGTCGCCAAATCTGGGAAATAATCACTGGCAGCACAATGTAGATTACCACGGATAAAAACAAAGTATCCCAGGGAACAGTGATGCTCGATAGCCCAAGCAACAAGGCTACGATCGGCGCAAAGGCAAATATCATAATGACATCATTTAACGCTACCTGGGTCAGGGTAAAGTGCGGTTCACCTTTGGTTAAATGACTCCATACAAATACCATCGCGGTACAGGGTGCAGTAGCCAATATAATTAATCCCGCAATATAACTATCCTGTTGATCTGCCGGCAACCAGTCAGCAAACAACACCCGAATGAACAACCAGGCCAATAATGCCATCGAAAAAGGTTTTATGGCCCAGTTAATAAATAGCGTGACACCTATGCCCTTCCAGTGTTCTTTGACGTGATGCAATGCGCCGAAATCGATTTTCAACAACATGGGAATAATCATGAGCCAGATTAACAAGGCGACAGGCAAATTCACCCTGGCGATTTCCATTTCGCCTATGGTACGAAAGGATTCGGGTAAAAAATGCCCCAGGCTTATGCCCACTGCAATGCACGCAAACACCCAAAGCGTTAAATAACGCTCGAAAAATCCCATCTCGGCGCCTGCGGCTTTTTTAGCTGTCACTTCACATTGTGTACTCATTACATTGCCTTGATTGTTTTAGCGCCGGGTAAGCGCATGGAAAAAATACCGGCGGTTAATACGAACAAACCGGAACAGATTAAGCAACCGATTAAACCCTGTGTTTGATAAATCCAGCCGGATAACACAGTACCCACCAGCCTGCCGCCGGCATTAGCCATATAATAGAAACCGACATTCATTGATACCTTATCGTGTTCCGACCAGGCAACAATCAGATAGGAATGTACTGCCGAGTTAATGGCGAATACGGCACCAAATACAATCAAACCAATTACTAACACCAGCTGGGATTCAATCTCAAATGCCAATCCGATGGCTATCATTATCGGCAAGGCGGCCAGAATAAAGGCCCAGGTTTTTGCGGTCATACCATCCGGTCCCTTGCCGTGATGACTATGTCGAATCAGTTTTGGCGCACTGGCCTGGACCAGACCATAGCCGATAATCCACAGAGCCAGAAAACCACCCACCTGCATAAAGCTCCATTCAAAGACGGAATAAAGATACACAGGCAAGGCCACCACAAACCAGACATCCCGTGAACCAAACAGAAAAAAACGCGCCGCTGACAACCAGTTAATCGCCGGTGTTTTTGAAAACACCTGTGTGAACTTGGGTTTGTTTTTCGATTTACCGAGACCGGCTGGCAACGTAAAAATGGATGCAATCAAAACCAATAATAAACTGCCCGCCAAAATCGCCAGAGCACCACGAAATTCAAACCATTCCAGTAACAAGGCTCCCAGAAAAAAACCCATACCCTTGAGCGCATTTTTTGAACCGGTGAGAACAGCAATCCATTTGAATAAGCGCGATTCGCTGTCATCATGAGGCAGCAGTGTTTTGACACTGGCTTTTGCCGACATCTTGTTTAAATCTTTCGCGATACCGGATAATGCCTGCGCCAGCATGACATAGGCGACACTTAACCAGACATCCGGCACCATCAGCATAGCCAGTGCAAACACCTGCAGACCCATACCGATATGCATGGTGAGATTCAAACCTATACGCGAACCTAACCAGCCGCCCACCAGATTGGTGACAATGCCAAAAAATTCATAAAACAGAAACAGCATGGCCACTTCTAACGGCGAATAACCCAGCAAGTGAAAATACAACACCACCAGCATGCGAATAGCGCCATCGGTTAAGGTAAACGCCCAGTAACCACCGGTGACTATTAAATAGTTACGCAAGCCCGCATTCATTTATAAATCTTTTGCCATGTAGGCCGCCAGTTCCATCATGCGATTTACATAACCCCATTCATTGTCATACCAGGCATAAATTTTTACCTGAGTATCATCAATCACCATCGTAGAAAGCGCATCGATAATCGAGGAATGTGGATTATTCACATAATCCACTGATACCAGTGGCCGTGCTTCATAGCCTAGAATACCAGCCAGTTCACCTTCAGCCGCCTGCTTGAACAGAGCATTGATTTCTTCAACCGAGGTTTTGCGTTTGGCTTCGAACACAAAATCCGTCAGTGATGCATTTAACAGGGGTACACGCACCGCATGGCCAT
>JBFHPZ010000165.1:0-5855 GCA_041592495.1 Gammaproteobacteria bacterium
AACCGGGTTAATTAATTCACCATGATTACCCGTTGAAAAGTGATCCCCCAGAAAGTAATAGCCGTAAGCTATTATCATTGGAACAAAGAATATAGAAACCAGTATCCAAAGTGTATATGGTTTCCGCTGTGGATCTTGTGTCGCTGTAAGTTCGATATTATCTGTCATGGCTTCATTCTTCTAGAATTAACTACAAGGAAAATAATTATAAGCGTTGCTGCCAAGGCAAACCACTGAACAGCATAAGCCATATGTTTTGCACTGTTAGTATTGAATTTAACAGGTTCCCGATGAAATACTGTTGGATCCATTTTGTCGAGAATCAAAATCATTGGATTGACCGAGTATCCCAGTTTTTTTTCAAGACGAACCAAATCAATATATTGCATAACAACCGGCCAACTGCTCAAGTTATTTGCCTGATCTGATAGTATCAAGCCAGGGGAGGGAGGCAAAGCCAATACACCGGTAAACTCTCGAAAGGTAGAGTCCGTTTCAAAGGCTGGCAGATCCTGCCTTGTCCTGCCTTGTTTTAACCAACCACGATTCACTAAAATAGCACTGCCATCTTCTTGTATTAAAGGTGTATAGATATCAAATCCAGCCTGATGGTTGACAACGCGATTGTCCAGATATATTTGATGTGATGTATCGTATTTCCCTCGAATAACTACAGGTAAATATAATTTATCCTCGACCGAAGCGCGTGTAGTTCGAATATCAATTGGCTGTAATTTCTGTCGCGCATCTATGATGGACTCAAGATTTTCTTTATACTCAGCTCTGTCTAGTTGCCAAAGACCGAGCGATATAAGTAAATACAAAAATATAATTGTGATTAATGTTGGAAATAATCCAGGTTTGAATTCCACACCACGAATAGTTATGCTGAAAATTACTTTATTTAACAACATATCAACAAGGATAAACCTGTGCTTTTCAAAGTCTTCATTGTAATACTACTGCTAGTTGTTTTATTCAGTCTTGGATCAGCACTATTTCATTTAGTGCAGAACAAGGGAAAGTCTGACAAAGTCGTAAAATCACTGACCTGGCGTATTGGACTCTCGATTTTAATATTTTTACTCTTACTACTAGGGCAGGCCACAGGATTAATAACGCCCCATGACCTGCCATAATTATCCTATAACCAATATACAAATATAAATAAGCCTAACCAGACCACATCAACAAAGTGCCAGTACCAGGCTACTGCTTCAAATGCAAAATGTTTTTCAGACGTAAAATGTCCTTTTATACATCGAACAAGGATAACAGTTAACATTGTTGCCCCCATGGTCACATGAAAACCATGGAACCCGGTCAACATAAAGAATGTGCTGCCATATATCCCCGAGCTTAAGGTTAACCCCATTTCTTTATATGCTTGCATATACTCTTCTGCCTGGAAGAATATAAACAATATGCCTAACAAGATGGTTAGCGCCAGACCGGCAATGAGCTGGGACCGTTTACCAGAACGTAAAGCATGATGCGCCCATGTCACAGTTACACTTGACGATAAGAGTATTGCTGTATTGATTGCAGGCAAACCAGAAGCGGCCATTGCTTCCTTAGGAGCTGTAAACATACTGTTATCAGGATTAGTTAGTACTGGCCAAATAGCATTAAATGCAGGCCACAATAATTCATGTGTCATTGCATTATTACTACCGCCACCCAACCAGGGAACTGCAAACATTCGCGCATAGAACAATGCACCAAAGAAAGCAGCAAAGAACATGACTTCTGAAAAAATAAACCACATCATGCCTAATCGGAATGAATGGTCCACTTGATCGTTATAATTACCTGTTAATGATTCATCAATAACTGAACCAAACCAGCCAAACAATAAGTAAACAATCAATAGAAGGCCAATCATTAATACGAGATTAGGCGAGCCTCCATGAATACTGGTTGCTGCACCGATAGCTGTAGTCAGTAGTGCTATTGTTCCAACAAGGGGCCATTTACTGGGTTCAGGTATAAAATAATCACCATGGTTTGTTGTCGTAGTCATAATGAATTTTCCTGGTTATTGTTCAAAGATACGTTGTTACTCGTCATCTCCGTCGATGGTTTGATGAAAAAAGTATATGAAAGCGTTAGCTCATGGATGTCATCTGGTAAAGCATTATCTATTCGGAAAATAACAGGCATTCGTCTTTCTTCTCCAGCGGCCAGCTTTTGCTCCGTGAAACAAAAACATTCCGTTTTCTGGAAATAGGATGCTGCCAGTCCAGGTGTAACACTGGGAACAGCCTGACCGATGATATCGACTTGCGATGTATTTCTGGCATAAAAGTCGACTGTAGCTGATTCACCCGGGTGCAATTGCATGGACCGTGTCATTGGCTTAAATTCCCATGGCATATTCGCATTCAGGCTGGCAACAAATTGCACTTTTACCACTCGATTCAGATCAATCACAGGTGTTTCGACAGCTGCGACCTGACCACCTGTTTTACCGTTTAGCCCGGTGACATCACAAAAGACATCATATAAAGGCACCAGTGCAAAGCCAAAGCCAAACATTGCAAATACAAGTATCAATAACTTGCCTATTACTTTGTTATGACTTGGCTGCACTGACATGCCTATCTCGCTTACTTCACTTCAGGGGGAGTAGTGAAACTATGGAATGGGGCAGGGGATGGAAGTGTAAATTCCAGGCCTTCTGCACCTTCCCACACCTTGTCTTTGGCTTTTTCACCTTTACGTACTGTTTTTATAACGAGATACAGGAATATCAGTTGTGAAAATCCAAAAACAAATGCTCCGATAGTTGATATCTGGTTGAATTCAACAAATTGTAAATTGTAATCAGGGATACGTCTTGGCATACCGGCAAGACCGGTAAAATGCATGGGGAAGAACAACACATTGGCAGAAATACATGTTAGCCAGAAATGCCATTTGCCTAATGTTTCATCATACATATGCCCGGTCCATTTAGGCAGCCAATAATAAACTGCAGCCATAATGGAAAATGCCGCACCTGTAACCAATACATAATGAAAATGCGCAACAACGAAGTAAGTATCATGATATTGGAAGTCGGCTGGCACAATACATAACATTAAACCAGTGAAACCACCAATGGTGAACAGGAAAACAAATGCAATTGCAAACAACATTGGTGTCTCAAAAGTAAGCGAACCTTTCCACATGGTACTGACCCAGTTAAACACTTTTACACCTGTGGGTACTGCAATCAGCATGGTGGCATACATAAAGAACAACTCACCGGCAACAGGCATACCAGTTGTGAACATATGATGAGCCCACACGATAAAAGATAAAAATGCTATGGATGCAGTTGCGTACACCATAGAAGTGTAACCAAACAGTTTTTTACGAGCGAAGGTTGGTATGATCTGGGAAACAATACCAAATGCCGGCAATATCATGATGTACACTTCCGGATGACCAAAGAACCAGAACACGTGCTGGAACATTACTGGATCACCACCACCTGCTGCATTAAAAAAGCTGGTGCCAAAATTTCTATCAGTCAACATCATGGTAACAACACCTGCCAATACAGGCATTACCGCTATCAGTAGATAGGCTGTAATAAACCATGTCCAGACGAATATTGGCATTTTCATATAGGTCATGCCCGGTGCACGCAGATTCATAATGGTTGCAATGACATTAATTGCACCCATAACGGAAGACACACCCATTAAATGCACCGAAAATATAAAATAGTCTGTGCTATCGGGCCCGTAGGTCGTCGATAAGGGCGCATAAAATGTCCAGCCAAAATTGGGTGCCGATCCCATGCCCAAAATACTCATGACCAGGCTCGCAAGTAACATACCGAATGCCGCAGGTAATAACCAGAAACTCCAGTTATTCATTCGTGGCAGAGCCATATCCGGTGCACCAATCATCATGGGAATTTGCCAGTTGGCCAAACCCACAAAAGCCGGCATGATGACACCAAAAACCATTATCAAACCATGGAGGGTAGTGAGCTGATTGAAAAACTCGGGCTCAACAATTTGTAAACCCGGTTGGAATAATTCAGCACGGATAATAAGTGCCAGTGCGCCACCAATAAAAAACATGGTGAAACTAAACCATAAATACATGGTGCCTATGTCTTTATGATTTGTACTGAATAGCCAACGGCCAATACCGCTGGGTTTATGATCATGATGATGTTCTTCGATTACAGCGTTCATGATTGACCCCTTTATTAATTATTTTTTGCGGATTTGATGTCGGACGGCTGAACACTATCGCCTGTATTATTGCCCCAGGCATTTCGTTCATATGTGATTACTGCTGCCAGATCAACATCGTCCAGCTGACTACCAAAAGCCTGCATTGCAGTTCCAGCTTTACCATGCAAAACAATATCAATATGTTTAGCTATATCACCAGTTGCTATAGCACTTCCCTTGAGAGCAGGGAACACGTTGAGCATACCTTCACCATTCGCCTGGTGACATGCCAGGCAGGTGGTAGCGTAAACTTGCTCACCCTTCGCCATCAGCTCATCCATTGACCAGGTTTTATCTGCACTGGCTGCGGCGGCTGCGAAGGCAGATTTCTTCTCATTTACCCAAGCCAGGTAGTCCTCTTCAGACTTAACTTCAACAACAATAGGCATAAACCCGTGATTGGCACCGCATAATTCAGCACACTGACCTCTGTAGATACCCGGTTCCGATACCTTGGTCCAACTTTCGTTTATATAACCAGGGATCGCATCTTTTTTGACGCCAAATGCTGGCACCCACCAGGAATGAATAACATCGTTAGCAGTAAACAAAAAACGCACTTTTTTGTTTGCCGGAATAACAAGCCGGTTATCGACTTCAAGCAAATAGTGATCAGTCTTTTCGGCATTATTTCTAATTTGATCCATGGGTGTTGCTAAATTACTAAAGAATCCAATTTCATCTTCAAGGTAGTCATAACGCCATTTCCATTGATAGCCAGTTACCTTGATTGACATATCGGAATTAGATGTATCTTCCATAGCCAGCAAAATTTTAGTGGCAGGTACCGCCATGCTGATAAGGATGATGATGGGAATAATGGTCCAGAGAATTTCGAGGGAAGTATTTTCGTGGAAGGATGATGCGACGGCTTGCTTGGACTTACGATGCTTAATTATGGAATAGATCATGGCACCAAATACGACTGTACCAATTCCAACACATATCCACATAACCATCTGATGGACATTATAAGCGCCCTGACTGAAAGTGGTTACGCCCGGGGTCATGTTAAGATTATAAGCCGCCATTAAAGGATGACTTATTAACATCAAACAGAGATAGCCGGTATACCGGATTACTACACTCATTTTTACCCTCCGAGAAGTGGTGATTTTTATTGTTTAGAACTCTTTACTGCATTACCTCAAAAAACGTTATTACCAAGCGCACTTAGCATGTAAGAGCGATTCGAATTGTCTGGTTTGTATAAATGTTTGCTGGTCAAGAAATAGAGGAGATTGTGTTGTTACACATCGGCAAGGGTTATTCTTTTTAGTTCTATTTATTGTCCGCATGCTCAGTTATCAAAAATTCCAAATACACAAATACGCTTAATCATTGGCGCCGAATCCATTTTGTATTCAAACAAAATGCAAACAGTGCATCGCAATCATTACCGTCTAATTAGCGATTAAAAACATTGATACCTATTCATTCGCATAATAAATGTTCCTTGAAATAAATCAAGAACAAAGCAAATTTAATTCTATCTTTATTGTGATTTTTAAACAAATACGAGCATAAGCTTTTTATTTATATGTAATATTCTTAATTGTTAATTTACTATTCATTTAATCCAAAACACAAAGCGTTATTAACTATAAAAGCCAACTC
>JBFHPZ010000166.1:0-5844 GCA_041592495.1 Gammaproteobacteria bacterium
CTGAAGCGCAAATCGGAAAAAAACTGTAACATCAGCCATGCGGTTATCGATAAGGGTTGCATCATTCCCGATGGTACGATGATTGGAATTAATCCTGAAGAAGATGCAAAACGATTTTATGTGTCACCCAAAGGCATAGTGTTAGTCACACCGGATATGCTGGGACAGGAATTGCACCATGTCCGTTAGTCATAAGTTGAATGTGGTGTTGTACTGGCATATGCACCAACCGGAATATCGTGATACCCGAAACGGTCTTTATCATTTACCCTGGACCTATCTGCATGTCATCAAGGATTATGTCGATATGGCTGCACATCTTGAAGCGCATCCACATGCCAGGGCAGTGGTAAATTTTGCACCGGTATTGCTTGAACAAATCGATGACTATGCAAAACAGATTAACGGTTTTCTACACCAGGGTGAGTCACTGCGTGATCCGTTGCTGGCTGCACTGGCCGGCCCGGTTATAAAAAAATATCCGGAAAACTGGGTTCGATTGATCAAAGCCTGTTTGCGGGCCAATGAATCACGATTAATCAATCGCTACCCGCAATATGTCACATTGGTGAGTATGGCTCGAGCGGCACTGAAAGATGCTCACACCATTCCCTATTATGATGAACAATTTCTTGCCGATTTACTGATGTGGTATCACCTGGCGTGGATGGGTGAAACGGTTCGGCGCGAGGATAGCAGAATCAAAGCGCTTATGGAGAAGGGAGCCATGTTCACCCTGCATGATCGACGCATGCTGGTGGAAGTTATTCATGAACTGGTATCCGGTGTTATCGGTCGTTACCGGAAACTGGCAGAGCAGGGCACGATTGAATTATCCATGACACCCTATGCGCATCCCATCGTTCCCTTGTTACTGGATATCGAAAGTGCGCGTCAGGCCATGCCAGATGTGCATTTGCCCATAGTAAAAAAATACCCTGGCGGACTTGAACGCAGCCGCTGGCATATCAGGAAAGGAATTGAAAGTTTTAAAAATCATTTTGGGTTTGCCCCCAGGGGTTGCTGGCCTTCTGAAGGCAGCATCAGTGCTGAGACCATAGAGTTAATGTCTGAATGCGGTATCGAATGGCTGGCGAGTGGTGAAAGTGTATTACGCAATTCATTGAAGCTATCCGGTCTGTCTGAAAATCATTGTATCCACGATGCTTATCGTTACCGGAATGCATCTGCCTGCTGTTTCTTTCGTGATGATGGTTTGTCTGATCACATTGGTTTTAAATATTCCGAGTGGCATGCGGATGATGCGGTAGCAAATTTGATTCATCATTTACAAAATATTGCCGAAGCTTGCAAGGAAAAACCCAATGCCATCGTGTCCATCATTCTTGATGGTGAAAACGCCTGGGAATACTATCCGGAAAATGGTTATTACTTCCTCGACGGCTTGTATAAACAATTATCAGAGCATCCCGAGATCAATCTCACGACTTACAGTGAGTACATGCAACAGCACAAACAATTTACCCAGTTAACCGAAGTGGTAGCAGGAAGCTGGGTATACGGCACTTTCTCAACCTGGATAGGTGATGCTGATAAAAATCACGCATGGGATATGCTGGCAGATGCCAAGACGGCCTATGATGAAGTGGTCGCCAGTGGTCGTCTCAGCGAAGCCGATTTGGCCAGGGCGGAACATCAACTGGCCATTTGTGAAGGATCAGACTGGTTCTGGTGGTTTGGTGATTATAATCCATCTGATTCAGTAACCGCTTTTGATGAACAATATCGTATGCACTTGAGCAATCTTTATTGTTTACTGGGCATTGCTCCACCGGATTATTTATCTCACGCTTTCTCACATGGCAGTGGCGCACCCGCGATGGGTGGCGTTATGTTACCAGGACGTCAACAGTAGTTTTCTATGCAAGAAAAGATGCCCCCCCACCAAACTTTATTAGATCAACGCCGCGCAGGTGTCCTGTTACATCCAACTTCCTTACCAGGCCCATTCGTAGGAGGCGATATAGGTCATGAAGCCTATCGTTTCATCGAATTCCTGTCGGCTTCTGGTTGCAGTGTCTGGCAGATGTTGCCACTGGGGCCAACTCATGAAGATGGTTCTCCCTATCAATGTATGTCGGTGCATGCTGCTAATCCCTTGCTGATCAGTCTGCATTGGCTGGTAGATCGTGGCTGGCTGGATTTCACGGCTATTCATGCGGCCATGGATACATCCGACTTCAGAAAAGAATGCCTGATCTATGCGTTTAAAGCTTTTCAGGAAAAAGCTGATAAGACATGGTTGTCAAAACTTGATGCATTTATAAAGAATGAACAGGAATGGCTGCATGACTATGCCTTGTTCATGGCAATTAAACATCACCAACAGGGTAGGCCCTGGACCGAATGGTCGGATGAATATCGCTTGCGTCAACCGCAAGCATTGCAACGGGCATTGAATCAATTCAGTGACCATATTGCACAAACCGAATTTGAACAGTTTATATTTTTCAGCCAATGGCATGATTTGCGCGAATATGCCCATCGTCATGGGGTTTACATGTTTGGTGACATGCCCATATTCGTTTCACCCGATAGTGCGGATGTCTGGGCATCTCGGGAAAATTTTCTGATTGATGCAAACGGATTATCAACACACGTGGCAGGTGTGCCACCCGATGCTTTTTCCGATGTGGGGCAACGTTGGGGTAATCCCCTGTATGATTGGGAATTCATGCAAAATGACAATTATTCCTGGTGGAAAATGCGTTTTAAAACCCAGCTGGAATTATTTGATCTGATTCGCATCGACCACTTCCGTGGCCTGGAAGCCTGTTGGGAAATTCCTGCGGAAGAAAACACTGCAATCAACGGTGCCTGGGTAAAAGTGCCGGGTAATGAATTATTGCAGCAACTATTTGCAACTTTTAATAATCTTTCACTCGTTGCAGAAGACCTGGGATTGATCACGCCGGAAGTTATCCAGCTTAGGCAGAAATTTGATTTACCCGGTATGAAAGTGCTGCAGTTTGCTTTTGATGGTGATAGGAATAATCTTTATCTGCCATACAATCATGAAATTATGTCTGTCGTATACAGCGGCACACATGATAACGATACTACCCTGGGTTGGTATCAAACCCTGAATGATTATAGCCGTAGCTTGCTTCACGACTATATTGGAGAAGCGGTGAAACAACCGCAAGATATTTGCTGGATAATGAATCGTATGGCCCTGTCATCTGTTGGCAGACTGGCGATCCTGACCATGCAGGATATGTTGCAGCTGGACGGATCACACCGTATGAATATACCGGGCACCATAGCCAATAACTGGCTATGGCGTTTCAAATGGGACTGGGTGCCTGTTGACCTAACTTCCACGCTTCATCATCTGATCGATGTATACGGTCGTTTACCGCGTCAGTAATCTATCTTTGTAATCAGGCGGTAACAGGTTTAATTTGTTGTAATGTTCATTCGTGAAAAATATTTTATTCAATGAATGCTGCCAGCTTACATCTACGTGCCGCAACGCTAACTGATCTGGATGCCGTCAATCGAATCATTGAAGCTGCCGTCATGACCTGGCCCCTTTCTGATCGAGTAAAGCGATTGTCGCTACCTACCTATAAATATAATGAGCTTGATTTAAAACATCTGAATCTTATGGTTATAGAAAACAGGGAAAAGAATATTCTTGGTATTGCGGCATGGCAGCCAGCTGATATCCGGTATACGCCAAAGAACACATCTGCCTTGCTGCTTCACGGGATTTATGTTGATCCGAAATACCACCGCAAGGGGATAGGTAGCCTGTTGTTTATGGCGGCTGAGAAAGCGGCCAAAGATCATTATCTGGATGGCTTGCTGGTAAAAGCAAAAGTAGGTTCGGAGCTATTTTATCAGGCACTCGGTATGCAAAAGCTTGATGTTGAGAATGAGAATCGGGAATTTGTTAACCGCTACTGGAAAGCTGTTTAGTAACAGTCAAATTGACAGCTTTTTAGCAAATAAATAAGAAAGACGCTAAATAATAGACGCATGTCAATGAATGACCCCAAATGCATTCATTTACTTGGCGTAAATAGATCTGTTTTTAGCAACCAGACTTTTTCGACCTGAACATAATGTTGGTATAATTCGTCAAGGATTATGTGTCACAAGCCCTAGATGGTTTCTTCTGCCACTAGTATATACTAATAATCTAAATAGTAGCCTCATTCGACAAGTATAGAAAATACTGATAACGTTGATCTTCGATGAAGTGTAATTCATCTGGTAGTAGGGAGGCATAATAAATGATTCGGTTTCTGTGTTACTTGTATTTAACCATTCTTCTTCTGTCTCCATTTAATAGTGTAGCCATTGGGAATAATGAGAACACAAAAACCAGAATAGCCATCGTCAGTAGCTACCATCCTGAATAGCTCTGGACGCAGGATACGAATGCCGGCGTTATAACTGGTTTGCTTGAATTTGGTTATCTGGATAATCGGGAACAGGGTGACATATTTACTCGCACCAACCGAGTTGAGAATGACAGAGTCATTTTGCAAAAGTACTGGATGGACACCAAGCGCAAAAATACACGCGAACAAATTGCACAGTCCCTCGCAGACATAATCAACCAGCTGGAAATATATAAACCACATCTGTTATTGCTGGGCGATGATAATGCCGCCAATTATATTGGTAACCAGTATCTTGATACTGGAATTCCTGTAGTGTTCTGGGGTGTTAATGGCGTTCCATTAAAATATGGCTTGCTCGAATCTCTGGAGCATCCGGGTCATAATGTTACAGGTATTTATCAGGCGGGTTATCATCTGGAGTCTATAAAATATTTGCAATTACTGGTTCCTGGCTTGAAACGGATTGCCCTGTTATCCGATGACTCACCTACTGGCCGTTCTCTAGCGAAGAAAGTGACGCGTTATTCCAATGAAGGTATGCTGCCGGTAACTGTCGTCAAAGTTGTTGTTACAAACTCCTTTACTACATGGAAACAGGAGGCATTGGCTTTGCAGGATCAGGTCGATGCTTTTTTTATATCCACACACAATACGCTTGTAGATGATAATGGCGAGCATGTCGATTATCTGACTGTTGCCAGGTGGCATTTAAAAACCATACAAAAACCTGAAGTTGTTCCTTCCAGCCACATGGTTAGTGAAGGTTTCCTGGCTACTGTAGACGACACGGGATTTAGTCAGGGTTATGAGGCGATTAAAATCATGCATGCTATTCTGGCTGAAGGCAAAATGCCTGCTGAAATCTCCAGTTATGCGCCTGGCCGCGGTCCCTTTATTGTCAATAGTTGGCGTGCCAAAATGCTTGGGTTAACTTCCAGGCTGGAACAACATGCCGAAAGCATTGATAAGATTGTTGAATCGCATGATGCCTGGAATCATTAGAGGCCGCTTCCTGTGAAGTTGCAGCATTTACATACGTATCCCCGTGGTAAATCAATTTTCTTTCGCCTGTTCTGGAGTTTTGTAAGCATAAGCTTATTGGTTATTCTGGTTTTTCTGTTTCTTTATAGTAATTTTGAACGTAAAAATACTGAAAAACAAATAAGAGAAGAAATTGAACAATCACTTCAGGAAAATGTAGTCCTGTTTGAGAAGGCTTATTTAACACCGATCGAAAATACTTTATTCCTGATGGAAATGTCGCCATCGTTGAACAACTTTCTTACCGTGCAGAGAGAGCAGGCCAGACTCATTCGTTATGAAATCGAGCGACAGTTTGTGCAGCTGAGCCGATCTTATCCAATGATGTACCACTCGATACGTTTTATCGATAATTCCGGTAATGAGCAGGTGGTTGTTAAAGAAATTATCCGAATTAAGAATTACACCAATGTAGAGAATAGCCAAC
>JBFHPZ010000167.1:0-5825 GCA_041592495.1 Gammaproteobacteria bacterium
AAACACCATGCTGTTGCAAAAAAGATTAAATCGGCGATTCTGTTGTCGCCTGATTGAAATATAGCACGCATCACCTGGAAGAGTATGATCCTGTGCGCTGTTTATAAATATACCAGAGAGCAGGCTAAATTAAAAAATCAAAAAATCTCAGTTGTTGCTCAACGGCATAGGCTTGCCCAGGGCAAAGCCCTGCAGATGGGTGGCGCCCATTTCAAGAACAAGTTGTTTGAGTTCGTCGGTTTCAATACCCTCCGCCACCAGTTTAAAACCGGATTCGAGAATGACCCTGGCAGTACCGGTAATAATGGAACGTGACTTGTCCTCTTTCGTCAATTGACGAATCATGCTGATATCAAACTTGACTATGTCCACTGGCATGTTTGCCAGATACCGTATGGAGGAATAGCCGCTTCCAAAGTCATCCAGTGCAATCTGGAATCCCATTTCGCGAAGTTCCACTAATTTCATGGAAACCATGCTGATGTTGGTAATCAAGGTTTTTTCAGTGACTTCAAGTACGATGATATGTTCTTTTAAATGTTTGCAAAGTGGTGTTATGTGTTGCGTTAAATTGGGTAGTGATAACAGGGCGGAAGAAAAATTAATGGAAACACCGGTGCCAGCGGGTATAACCTGATTATCGAAATCCTGTTCAATGCTTTTGATGATTTCAATATCCAGTTCAGCTTCAAGTGAAAGCTTTTCGGCTACAGAAAAAATATCACCGGCGCCAATGAGTCCGAACTTGTCCCTAATGCGCAATAAAACTTCGTAATATTCCGTTTTGCCTGATACCGAATTCACAATGGGTTGATAGTGTAGAACCAGACCTTGAGAAGTGTTAGCCGCCTTGAGTACTGCATCGATAACCCGATTAGAAACCAGCGGTGCAGCATCTTTTTCATAAGCTTTATCATAATGAATGATGCTGCGAGATCCGGATTTTTTGGCGTGGTACATGGCAATGTCGGCTTTACGTGGCAAATCATCAAGCTGGCCAGATGAATCGCAACCGCAATGAGAAATCCCGATGCTGATCGTGACGGTTTCATTAATGCCAATTTCCTTGAAAGGATAGGCGCGAATGTTTTTAAGGCAACGTTCTGCAATTATTTCTGCTGTATCCGGTGTGGTGTTCCAGAGTATGGTAATGAATTCGTCACCACCGATTCGATAAAGTTTGTCGCCTTCACGCAAGCTGTTCTGTAGTAAATTTGCCATGGCGATGATGAGCTTGTCGCCAACCTCATGGCCATAGGTGTCGTTAATTGCCTTGAAGTGATCGCAATCAATTAACATGTAGGACAAGTTGAAGCGCTTGTTCTGGGCAATGGCAAGATAGCTTTTCCAGTCTTCATCATGGGCGCGCCGATTGGCGACGCCCGTCAATGAATCATGGTGTGCCAGTTCCCAAAGTTCTTCATTTTTGAGATCCAGATTGGAATAGACTTTTTCCAGTTCCTGCTGATAAACATCAATCGACTGTTTGAGATTGTTTAATTCAAAAATGGGTAAGTGCAGGTCCGGAGTTAGAATTGATCTGCCCAGTTTAAGTTGCTCAATATAGGAAGTGAGTTTTTCCAGAGGTCTGTTAATAATGTATTGCACCAGGATATACAGTACAAAAATAAAAAACAAAATCAGAATAAATCCGTATGTAAATGCACGTGTGCTGGTATTTTTGAGTTCGGTAACTACCGGGTTTATTGCCGGTTTAAATTTTATATGGTCAAGAATGTCCGATTCATTGAAATCATTTTTCTGGTTTTCGTTTACTTTAATGCTGCTAACATCAGTAAACATTAAGCGGCTGATGGATAAAAGGGCATGAATGTAGTTTGTTTTTAAGCCCAGGTAGCCATCTGTCTTCGAAGGATTGCTGCGGGATGGTATAGGGTAAAAATGTATCTGAAATAACTGGTTGTTTTCGATAATGTAGTAAACCATAACGCTATCATCAAGAGTGCCTGGCATGTCGTTCTGATTATTGCCACCTAATATGTGTTTCTCACTATCATACAATTCGATGGTATTGATATAGCCGGGTAAGTTAGCTTTGCTGATGCGTTGTTGTTTCCAGTAGCCATAATAATAAGGGTTTCCCAGTTGCTGGTAGACTTCATCCCAATCAATAATGCTTCCGGCAAGTTTATCGATGTTCTGGTTGATGTTTTCTATGGCACGTAGCATTTCAATTTCTGAAGCCTTGTGACTGCTGTTTTTATACTGGGCTTCAAGATCGTCCAGTTTGAAATAAATGTTTGCGCCGATAATTAGAAAAACCAGTACGGCCAATGCTAAAAATATGTAGATGTATTGTTTAAAACGTAATTGCTGCATTATTTGCGGGTGCTTGATTTATTTATTAATTATATCGAGCAGTTTCTCATAAAGTTCAAATTCATTGCCCGCACTGAAGAAGTGGTTGGCGTTTGGAATAATATCTACCGGTATGCCGGTTTTTGACATGTCGTCTACCCAACCCGGATACACCGGTATATCGTTTCCGCCCATGATAATCCAGGAAGGAATATTAATTTTGTTCAGGGTGTCAATGACATGCTTGTTACCCCAGGTTGCATAGGAAAGATAATCCTTTGCCGGGGATGAATAATTGTTTATGCAATAGGTCAGGGTAAAGTTATGGATGCTGGCGTCATCATTGGCAAGCATGGCTTTTGCCTGCTTGATGGACTCAATAAATTCTTTCTGATTGAGTCGTTCAAATGGAATCAGGCTAATGCCAATGGCTTTTTTAAATTCGGCATGGGGATGTTTGTTCATATAATGAAAAATCTGCAGGGCGCCAGTGGAGTGACCAATCAGGATAATATTTTTATAGCCCATGTTAATGAGCCAGTTGGCCCACCAGTCAATTTCGGCCAGATCATCATCCATATTGTGTAAATGCAGGGCATCGCAATCCAGTGTGGTTTTGCGCTTGCTGATACCCAGTGACAGCGTCGGTGATAGAACAGTAATATCGTTATCAGCCAGTTCGTTGCTAATGTTTTGTATCAGGCTGAAGGTATGTACAGTAAGAAAACCATGAATCAGCAATACAGCCGGCTTGTCTTTGTTGCCCTGGTGATAATCAGCATGAGCCAGCAAACCGCTGGGCATAACCTCTTCGATGTGAGCAGCCGAAACGGAATGGCTGAAAAACGGCAAAATTAGCAATATATAAATTACTAATATGTTTTTCGACATGGTAATCCTTATAAATTTAATGAAAATTGACTATTTGTCAGATTCTAGCAACTGATCAGCGTATTACCTAGGCATCATCGATTTTATTCCAGTACTCTTTCAATCTTTTCTCGGATACCGGAAACAGGGTTTTTAATTCCTGTGCAAACAGGGATATACGATATTCTTCCAGCATCCAGCGATAGTAATCCAGCTGAGCCGAATGTATGTGCTGCTTCTCGGCATGTTGTGCCCGTTGTTTGTAGTTGTTCCACAAAGCCTGTACCGCCAGGCGATTTTGTCTGTCGCGTTGTGGATTGTCCTGTAATTTGTCCAGCCGTTTTTGTATAGCCCGGAGATAACGCGGATAGTGTGTCAGCCATTGCGGATCTGTGGACAGTAAAAAATGAGGGTGCAGCAGTTGATTGAGTTGTTCCTGAATATCATTGATGGCATCCAGCCAGATCAGGGGAGGGTTTTTCAGGGATTTGCGCAATGACTGGTAAATACCGAGTGTTTCTGAAAGCAGCAGACATAAATCCCTGGCCTTGTCGAATATCTGGCTGCGGCCTGTGTTTAACACGGTATTAAATTCAGCTTCATTGTTGACCGTTTGCAGGGTGAACAGTTGATCGAGTAAATAGGTCAATATGTCCTGCTTGAGATCATCGCAATTACCGATGCTGGTGTACTGTAAACATAGCTGCTGGATGCCGGGCAAGTTAGACTTGAGGTGTCGCAGCTGTTCGGTGAGTGCATTAC
Organism: Gammaproteobacteria bacterium; assembly: GCA_041592495.1. Classification (GTDB taxonomy): domain Bacteria; phylum Pseudomonadota; class Gammaproteobacteria; order SZUA-229; family SZUA-229; genus JBFHPZ01. Next base: position 3,952 of record JBFHPZ010000167.1, read on the forward strand.
GATACAACTGGCGCAGGCCCTGGTGGTGATGTTGTTGCGCATCCGCCTGGGATGTGAAAATTCGCAGAGCGACCTTTTGTCCTTCCTTACTCAATGCAGGCCATGCTTTCATCTGTACGCCCTGGATATTGATGTCAACCTGTTGTGGGATGTTGTCCAGAATACTGGCGTTGACATCGTCCTGTTCAATGGCATGGTTTGTCGGTTCAGTCGTTAACTGCTGGCTGGCTTCATTAGCGAAGCGTTCCTTCAATAGTTGCAGGTTGCGATGCTCCGCTAAAATTATTTCCCGGTTATCAATCACCCGAAAATTCATTAACAAATGCGAGTCCAGAAGTTCGGTGCGCCAGGCATCGTAGGGAATATCGATACCGGTCATTTTTTTCAATTGATTGGAAATGGCAATAGGCAGTGATAAATCTGAAATAGTGAGTGATTCAACACAGGCCTGGGCGAAATCCGGTGCAGGTACGAAATGGCGACGTAATGGTTTTGGCAGGGATCGAATCAGTGCCGTGATCTTTTCATGCAGTAAACCGGGAACCAGCCATTCACATCGTTGCGGATTGATCGTTTGTAGCGCACCAACCGGTGTAATCAGGGTGATGCCATCACGTTTATTCTGGGGATCAAAATGATATTCCAGCGGAAACAGATTGCCGTTAAACTCGATGTGGTCAGGGAATCGTTGACTGGTTATATCGGTTGCATCATGGCGCATCAGGCTTTGTTTTTTGAGAAACAATTTTGCGCTGAGCTGTTTATCCAGTTGTTTCAACCAGTGTTCAAATTGTGCGCCGCTATAAATGCCTTCGGGTATCTGTTCATCATAAAACTGGAACAGGGTTTCATCATCCACCAGAATATCCTGACGGCGAGATTTCGCTTCCAGCTCCTGTAATTCATTTATCATTTGTTGATTGTGCAGAAAAAATTTGGCCTGGCAGTTGTAATCGCCCTGTACCAGTGCGCTAGTAATAAAAATGTCACGACCGGTTTTGGGATCAATCGGGCCGTAATTGATTTTTTGTTTTGGGTTCACAATCAGGCCATACAAGGATGTCTGACGATAGGCCGCAACCTGTGCCGGTTTCTTTTCCCAGTGGGGGTGGCTGTAACTGAATTTCAGTAAATGCCCGGCTTTTTGTTCAATCCATTCCGGCTCGATTTTGGCAACGACTCGTGCATAGACGCGAGAGGTTTCTACGATTTCTGCGGCCATAATCCATTTCGGTGATTTATTGAACAAGCCTGAACCGGGGAAGATATGGAACTTGCTGTTTCTTGCGCCGGTATATTCACGGGCTTCATGATTAAAGCCCAGCTGGCTTAACAGGCCGGTTAACAGTGAACGGTGAATGGCGGCATAGTCGGCATCCTGTTGATTAAAGCGTAAGCCGATTTCTTTTAACATGTGGTGGATTTGTCTGTGGGTATCAATCCATTCGCGCATGCGCAGCCAGGACAGAAAATTATCCTTGCACCAGTTACGTAATTTATTGCCGGAGAGTTTTTTCTTTTGCTTGTGGTAACGGTTCCATAAATTAAGAAACGCCATGAAGTCCGAGCGTTCATCCTGCAATGATTTATGTGCTTCATCCGCCGCCTGTTGTTTATCCAGCGGCCGCTCCCGCGGATCCTGAATCGCCAGGGCCGAGACGATAATCAACACTTCGTTCAGTGCTGATTCCTTTTCGGCCTCGATTAACATACGGCCCAGTTTCGGATCAATCGGCAGGCGCGCCAGTTTTTTTCCAATGCTGGTTACTTTGTTGTGTTGATTAATCGCATTCAGTTCAAATAATAATTTATAGCCATCATTCACCAGGCGATTGTCCGGTGCTTCAACAAAAGGAAAGTCTTCTACATGACCC
>JBFHPZ010000168.1:0-5824 GCA_041592495.1 Gammaproteobacteria bacterium
CAGGGAAGAATAGATTTCTGCCATGATCAATCCGGTGCGTTGTTTATAACGATCTTCTTCCGGTAACTGTTCAATGGCTTTGTTGTAATAATGTCGTGCGCGATCTGACTGAAACTTGAATAAATCTTTTACCGGTTGGGTGGTAACAGGATGGTTTAAATCATTCAGACTGACATTGAATTGTTGTAATTCATCGGCAGGAATATAAACACGACCTCGCATCATGTCTTCACGAACATCGCGTAAAATATTGGTGAGTTGAAAGGCTATACCCAGGTCATGGGCATATTTCAATGTCTTGCGATCGCTGTAACCAAATATTTCTGCTGATAGTAAACCAACGACACTGGCGACACGGTAACAGTAGAGCGATAAATCCTTGAAGCTCTGGTAACGATGCTTATTCAGGTCCATTTCCATGCCGTCAATGATTTCAATTAAATATTCCTGTGGAAAATTGAAATCATTCAACAGGGGATGTAATGCCTTGCTCACCGGGTGGCGTGGCTGGTTGTTATAGAGTCGGGTTAATTCTTCTCGCCACCAGTCGAGTTTGATGCGGGCAACGGATTCTTCCTTGCATTCGTCTACCACATCATCCACTTCGCGACAGAATGCATAGAGCGCCGTAATGGCGCGACGCTTCAGATCCGGCAGGAATCTGAAGCTATAATAAAAACTGGAACCGCTGGAGGCGGCTTTTTCCTGGCAGTATTCATCGGGCGTCATGGCTTGCAAGTATCAGGCAAGGATATTCATGTGGCAAGTGTGAAGGGCATTACTTTGCACGCAATGCTTTCCAAAACATCCAGAGCCCGTCAAAAAAGCTTAATCGTGGGCGACTGAAAACATCTTCATTCTGCATATCGAGTTTTTGCAGTATTCTGGCGCCACCCGCAATAATCAGGCGAATTTCAAAACCAAATCGGCCCTTGAGTTTTTTACCCAGTGGGGCACCAGCCTGTAACAGCTTGTGGGCTCGTTGATATTGTTTGCGCATCAGCATCAACATGGGGCCGTTGGTGGTGTGGAATTTGAACTGGTCTTCCATAACAAAATTGGCGCGTATTTCATCCTGGGGGATATAAATTCGTCCACGTTCATCATAATCCTGCGCCATATCCTGGTAGAAATTAATCAACTGCAGGGAGCTGCAAATGGCATCGGAATAACCCAGTGATTGGCGGTCGGTTTGTCCATAAAGATATAACAGTAATCGTCCAATCGGATTTGCAGATCGCCGGCAATAACTCATCAGCTCACCAAAATCAGCATAACGTGCTGTTGTGACATCCTGCTTGAAGGCAGATATCAGGTCATGGAATAAATCCAGTGGTAACTGATAGCGTTGAATTGCATCGGCCAGGGCTATATAGATCGGATCATTTGATGGCTGTCCATTGGCTGCAGCGCTGATATTGCCTGCCATATCGTCCAAAGCGGCAATGCGGTCGTCTGCGGGTAAGTCGCCTTCATCGGCATAATCATCAGCCTGACGCGCAAACGCATAGATGGCTGCGATGGGTAATCGCATGCTGCGTGGCAGAAACCAGGATGCGACAGGGAAATTTTCATAATGATTACGCGCTATGCTTGCACAATGGCGGTAAGCCTGTTTAACGGATATTTCAGTCATGGTCTTTTTCGAGCGCCTGGCGCAATTGCTGTTTGATATGGTCGGGTAATGCTGTCCAGTGAATATTGCGCAAGGCTCCTTCAATCGCGTATGCAAGATTCAGGCTGACCGGGAAACCCTGTGCCTTAAGAATGATACAACAATCCACTGCACCCATATGCTTAAGATCATCCAGGGTATAAATCCCGATATGATTAAGCCATTGTTCACTTTTGGGGCCAATATTTTTCAGACTGGACAGAGTAGATACAGGCATAACGAAACGATTCCGCAGAGGTGACGTAGTATAATCCAGCCTAATGACGAATACGAACAATACAATAACAACAGCGCACATTACGTGGCAACAGGGACAGCCTGTAAGCCATATGTTTAATGATGTGTATTTTTCCCGGGAGGGTGGTGTTGCCGAAACCGAATATGTGTTTCTGCGGCATAATCAACTGCCGCAGCGCTGGCAACATTGTCAGCAATTTGTTATCGCCGAGACTGGCTTTGGTAGCGGCCTTAATTTTATAACGACAGTGCATCATTGGTTGGACACACAACAAAATGATTCGCAGCTGTTTTATATTTCTATCGAAAAATATCCCTTGTCAAAACCTGATTTGCAGCAGGCACTTTCGGCATGGCCGCAATTTGCCGAATATTGTGATGAACTGCTTCGTTATTATCCCGCTGCTATTCCGGGCTTCCATCGCATCAGTCTGTTTAATCATCGGGTAAATTTGTTGCTATTGCTGGGTGATGTGGAAACCATGTTGCAACAACTCCATGCGAAAGTAGATGCCTGGTATCTGGATGGATTTGCCCCGGCAAAGAATCCGGATATGTGGACGGACAGGGTGTTTGCAGAAATGGCCCGATTAAGTAAGAGTGATGCCACATTCAGTTCTTTTACCGCTGCCGGTCATGTTCGACGCGGGCTTGTGGCGCAGGGTTTTAAAGTTGCCAAGGCAAAGGGCTTTGCCAATAAGCGTGAAATGATACACGGGCATATGCAGCAACAAACCCAATCTCAAAGTCGTTCACCATGGTATGACATTTCGGCGGCGTCGTTTATCGCAAAACGTGCTGCGGTGATTGGTGGTGGTATCGCAGGTATGGCCACGGCACAATCACTGGCCAAACGTGGCTGGCAGGTTGATGTACTTGAACGCAATGCGGATATTGCCAGCGAAGGTTCCGGCAACCCGGCGGGCGTATTGTTGCCGCGTATTTCAATCGATAACAGTGCTGAAGGCGAGTTCTATGCTACGGCATATCAGCTTGCTGTAAATGAACTGACATCCATTAAACGACAAGATGCGGGTTTTGACTGGTATCCCTCCGGTGTTGTGCAACTTGCCATCAGTGAACGTATTATGCACCAAATAGAGCAGGGAACATTTGATCAGAATTTTGTTCAAACTTTAAATGCAGAACAGGTCAGTAATATGTGCGGTATCAAACTGGAGCATGCCGGACTTTATTATCCCCAGGCCGGCTGGCTTAAACCGGATCAGTTATGCAAAATACTTGCAAGCCAATCAGCTGATCAAATACATGTGCGTTGTAATATCACTGTTAAACATCTTGACTATGTGGCAAGGCAATGGCGTGCGTATGATGCAAAACAGAATGTTTTAGGCGATTATAATTGTGTTGTGTTAGCCAATGCAGCCGCGGCGAAGCAATTCAACCAAACATCCTGGTTGCCGCTAAAGGCTGTGCGTGGTCAGATCAGTTATATAGCAAGCAATGATCGATTGAAACAGATACATTGCCCGATTTGTTATGAAGGTTATATCTTGCCTGAAATGCATCAATACCATATCGTCGGTGCAACATTCAAACCGGATGACACATCTGTTGTAATCCGTTCAACAGAACACCGGCAAAATCTTGATAGCTTGTTGCAAGCTATTCCCGAGATAGCGGATTCTATTCCAGAGCAAAATGTAATATCAGGCCGTGCGGCCCTGCGTGCGACAACAGAAGATCGAATGCCCCTGGTGGGTCCGGTTGCAGATCGTCAGTTTTTTGACCATCATTATGCTGATCTTGCCAAAGGACGTGCCGCGGCATGTTATGCTGAGGCAAAGTACTTGCCGGGCTTGTATGTGAATACTGGTCACGGTGCACGGGGTTTGACATCATCTATATTGTCTGCTGAATTACTGGCAGCGCAAATAAATAATGAACCCTTGCCGGTGTCCATGCGGGTGCTACAGGCACTATTGCCTTCACGTTTTTTGGTTCGTGCGTATAAAAAAGGCCATGCTATATCATGACGAGATTGTTAATTCTGTTATCACTACTGGTTTCATTCAACATCCATGCTGCATGTGAAGACCCGCCGGCACCCGGTGTTAACTGGGCCCGATGTGATAAATCCGGCGTGGATTTGACCAATGCAGATCTGCGTCGTGCCGTGCTTTCACAAATCAATCTGCAAGGTGCAACACTGGTCAATGCACGACTTGATCATGCCGATTTAACCTTTGCCAAACTGGAAAATGCGGATTTCACCCGGGCATCACTCAAAAGCGCTAACCTGGTGGGTGTAAAAGCAAAGTCTGTTAAGTTTAATGATACACGTATGGAAGAATCTCGATTGAGTCGTTCTGAATTGCAACAGGCTGTTTTTACCAATGCGAATCTGCGCAAGGCGGGTTTCTATGAAGCGAATGCATCACAGGCCACTTTTGAAAATGCAGAGCTGAGTTTTGCTAATTTTGAAAGAGCCCGATTGAATGCCACTCAATTTATCAATATTCATTCCGAGCAGGCGATTTTCACCGAAGCTTATCTGGAGCAGGCTGTATTAAAAGGTGCTGTACTCACGCGTGCAAAATTTGACAAGGCCAATTTGCTGGATGCGGATTTCACCAAAGCTGATCTCACCAAGGCTTCGTTACGAGAGGCGATTATCGATGGTGCGCGTTTTGACGAAGCTATTCTCAGTGATGCTAATTGGGTGCAGTATCAGCGTTGTCGCTCTGGCTCCATCGGTGAGTGTCGCTAAACAATGGATAGTTACAAGGCAGCTCTGATCAGCGATTCATCAAAACCGTGAATGATGTCACCGTTGACGATCAAAAGGGGTGTGCCGCGGCCACCCATCATATAAAACAAATCCCGGTGTTTATCTGACAGCTCAATATCGTGTTCCGTAAAGGGCAGATTATGTTTTGCAAAAAACTGTTTTGCCAGATGGCAATACTTACAGGATTGGGTGCCAAACATCACGATCTCCGGTGGATTGGCCCTGGTTAGTGTGATTGGTTCATCAGAAAGCAGATTTGTGCTGTAGTGCCCGACAATAAAAAATAGAGCCAGAAAGCCAAGTACAATAAAGATGAGCGGGTTTTTCAAAATAGAATTCCTTGAATTTTCCATTTGAGTCACGTTTAATACCCAAGTTCAGCAAACCATGGCGATACAACTGCCGTCAGCTATAATCCTATAACAAAAAGCGAAGTCTGTTTTCTATGAAATTACCCGATATCACCAATGATGAGCTGAGACAGCATCCCTTACTCACCCCGCTCACGGATGAACAGCTGGAGAAAATCCGTAAAACCCTGCGTGTTCTCGAGCTGGAAGACGGCGAACATCTGTTTGAACAGGGGCAGCATGCCGATCGTTTTTATCAGGTTATATCCGGCCAGATCAAATTATTCCGCGTATCACTCGAAGGTAACGAGCGTGTTATCGAAGTTGTGCAACCGGGGCAAACCTTTGCCGAAGCCGTTATCTTTATGCCCGAGCGTTCCTATCCGCTAAATGCCGAAGCACTGGGTAAAACCGTATTATATGCCTTTGATTCCAACACCTTTCTCAAGGCGCTGGAAGAATCCAAAGGCGCCTGTTTCCACTTGCTGGCGGATATGAGCAAGCGCCTGCATCAACGCCTGAATGAAATTGATTACCTGACCCTGCAAAATGCCACATTCCGTTTAATTCATTTTCTGTTAACCCAGATACCCAAGGAACAGCTGGATGACGATGTGGTTGAAATCAAGCTAACTACATCCAAAAGCATTATTGCTTCCCGTTTGTCGATTCAACCGGAAACTTTTTCACGTATATTGAAAAACCTGAGTAGCCAGGAACTGATCAGCGTTAAAGGTAAGACCATCACCCTGCTGGATGTGGAACAGCTACGCGATACGATTGGTTGATGTATCGGAAAATTAAAGAAAC
>JBFHPZ010000169.1:0-5819 GCA_041592495.1 Gammaproteobacteria bacterium
CTCATGGGCTTGGCAACAACTATCAACAGCTGGGTAAAAACATTGTGTTTTCCGCTGGCGGTTCCGGTACCGGTGATTTTGTATATGAACGGTTTGAACCTGATGTAGCACAAAGCCTTAAGGTACGCGGCCCCTTTGTAAATCGCGGACTGCAGGACTGGTATTTTATTAACGACAAACAACTGGGCGGACGAGTTAAAGGCGGCATTATCGATTTCCTGCTTCGTCATCCCAACCCTATCGCCAAAGCCATACCGCTAAAATGGGACGATAATGACAAACTGGTGTGGGGCAAACCATTGAAGCGTCAACTCAAATCCACTTTTGCCGATGCCCAGTATTTACGCTTTGAAGTATTCAATGACTGGTTGCCCACCGACAATTGTTTTGTCAGCCTGGATAGCTCGGTGAAAGACAAGTGGAACTCGCCGGTTGCCCGTGTACGCCTGGGTTATCATGAACATGATTTGAAAATCGGTCGTTATTTAACAGATAAAGCCGAGGGTGTATTGAAACAAATGGGTGCGGAAAATATTCGCTCCAGCGTCAGCGGCTCACCGCCTCAAAATTTAGTCGCCGGTGGTTGTCGCTTTGGCAATGACATCAAAACATCGGTGTTGAATGCACAATGCCGTGTACATGATGTTGAAAATCTTTACGTTACCGATGGCAGCTTTATGCCTACGGGCGGCAGCGTTACCTATACCTGGACGATTTATGCCAATGCTTTCCGGGTAGCCGATATTATTAAATCAGCCATATAAAAAAAGGCCTCACTCGGAGGCCTTTTTTTATGTATTACATAAGTTTATTTTTTTCGTTTCGCAAATCTCACCAGCATAATGGCACCTGACACAAACAGCCAGACGGCCGCTGGCACAGGTACTGCCTGTACATAAAAATCACGGTCATTCAAATAACCACCCGCCAGTGGATCTTCCAGATAATAATCATCCCAGCTCATTAATAATGAGCCCTGTTCAGCGAAATTAAAGTTAAGCACAGCTGTTCCGTTAACATCGGTGTAATTTAAAAATAATAAATTCACCAGAACATCAATGCCACAGCCATCAGCAACACAGGGTTGAAAGCCCAGATTCAGGGTGTTATCAAAAATGGTCGAATCGCAGCAGTGGGCTGAATAAGTACCTGTCCCGGATAACAAGCCTTCTGTTGTTATACCCATATATAAATATTGCTGGCTAGGATCTGTATTACTATTTAGGCCAAGTCCAGGCGTTACCTCACTGTAATACATTGACATGTAATGGGTTGAATTACTCAGGTTGTAACTATTTTGTACTTCCAGTGTGAGGCGTCCGTTATACGGCGTAGCTTCTGTAAAGGTTGTATTGGCGGAAGGCGCTACCAGATCGTAATCAATATACCAGATGGAGCCATTACGATTAGCCATGACCGCAGTCAGATTGTCACCACTACCTTCTACCGATAGCAACACACAATCAGCGCTGGAATTACACTGTGAAACTTCCTGCAAGGTTGCAGCATTCGCCGAAGAGAGCGCCAGAAACAAAATCAGGGAAAATAACAGGAATATTAAACCAAAGCTCAGCTTGTTCATCATTTTACACTCGTCCATCATTTTTCTTCTATATCTGCAATTTGTATACCAAACATTTTTTATTTTTATAAACAATGCGTTACACCTTCCCACAGACAGATATGCCAGGATTTGTAAAGTATATCGACGCATCATTCAGCGGCCCGGCATTATAAAATGACCATGACGGGTATGCATCACCCAAAGGAATCAGGTGTAGCAGTAATATCTTCAATGATAAGAGCTAAAACAATATTGATTGCTTAATCCGATACGCGAAGCTGCCCGAGATATTTCGCAATATCATCGGATGTGAGTTGGCTGTAATCACTGTAATTGAAGGTAATCATCACGCCCGCAAGCTCATACCAGGTTAAGCCACTACTCCAGCCCGGTACTTCAACGCTACCCTGGGTTTTACGCGGGCAAACGTAAATCCTGCCGGGTTGATAGAGGATATTGTAGGGTTGCTGCTGTTGATGTAATTCCTGAATGAATTTCCAGGAAGTATCGGCACAGCAAAATGCATGGCAATCCGCAGGATAATCTTCGTCACCACCATTATGTTTCCATTCCTTGTTGGTAACGGGTAAACCTTGTGCATCAACAAACATCTGAAAGTGCAAATGATTCACCGAAGCATAGGCGCCATAACTGTTATAACCAAAACCGGCACCGGGTATGCTGGCTTCCAGCGCCTCGGATAATCCACATATATACTGATGCTCTGCTTGCCCGAGTAATTGCGGCACACATTTTTCACGATCTATCACCAGCAAACCATGAAGATCAGCAAAGGGATATTTATTGTAGAAAAGATCAATACGACGTCCCAGCAATTCACCACGCCAGAAACATTCCCGGGCCATGAAAGGCTTGTTGAAATTGAAATCATCTTCATCAAAAGCTTGCGACATACCTTCATGCACAAACTGGGTAATGCGACGCGGGCGAAATGAACGCAAATGATTGAACTGCACACGCCATAAACCCTCGTTGCGAGTTTCAGTCAAACGAATCGCATCAAAACCGATGGTGTGTAATTTAAGAAATACCAGCAGGTCTTCATCAACCACATCCAGATGATGACCCGATAGAAATGCATCCCGGTATTTTTCATACAACTCTTTGTATTGTGTGGCCAATGTAGGCTTAAGCGCATTGAGCAAGTCATCTTGCCCGGTTGCATTGGCACAGGCCAGGATAAACGTGCCTAAAGCCCCCTGCTCGGCCAATGCATGCAGGCCCTTGTTAAATTCGTTACGAAACAGGTCAATGGAAGTAAACGGTGCTTTCATGAGTAATCCGGTTGCTGAGTCTTATAGTGTTTTATGGGGTGTCATTATCACTGCATTCCACCAGCTGTTCCAGAATCAGGGCGAAAAATTCTTTTTCGCCGGTGAAATGCCAGCCAATTTGTGCATTGCAGGACTTGCAGTAAGTAAAACGCCAGTAATAACCGACAAACCAGGTGTGTTCATCGGTGGGAGAGCCACTCATCCGGCAACCCGGTGCAGCATGGAAACAACCAAAAGTGAATGACTGTCCCTGGGGATTGGTGCGACTGTGGATATGTTGCTGTTGAACACTGGCCGCCAGCGCGTCATCCGTTAAATACGCATTGCAAATGGCGCAACAGAAACGCTTCTTTGGCTGCCGGTCAGCGGATTGTTTTTCCGTCTTATTTTGTTTTGATTTTGCAGTGGCAGCATCGAAGTAATATAAAGGCAACACATCATCCATTTTTTTATCCTTTGACACAAACCAGTTGCTTGAGTGTATGCACCACTTCCACCAGATCACTCTGATTTGCCATTACCTGATCAATATTTTTATAAGCAGCAGGAATTTCATCGATTACTGCCTTATCTTTTCGACATTCAACGCCACGGGTCTGTTGTTCCAGATCCTGTCTGGAAAATTGCTGTTTTGCTGCGGTGCGACTCAAACGGCGCCCCGCTCCATGGGAACAGGAACAGAAAGATTCCGCATTACCCTTGCCTCGAACAATATAGGATTTGGCTCCCATACTGCCGGGGATAATACCTAACTCACCTTCTGCAGCATGGATAGCACCCTTGCGGGTAATAAATAGATCCTGACCATAATGATGTTCCCGTGCCACATAATTATGATGACAATTAATAGCTTCTTTGGTCAGGGTAAAATCCGGTAACACTTTTTTCAGGGCGGCAATAATCAATCGCATCATTTCTCGCCGATTAGCCATGGCGTAATCCTGCGCCCAGTGTACAGCCGCAACATAATCATCAAAATGGGCAGCACCCTCTTCAAAGTAAGCCAGATCGCGATGGGGCAACTGCGCAATATGCCGCTCCATATCTTTTTTCGCCAGCGCAATAAAATAACGACCAATGGCATTACCAATGCCCCGACTGCCGGAGTGCAACATAATCCAGACATCATCATGTTCATCCACACATAACTCGATGAAATGATTACCGCCACCCAATGTACCCAGCTGGCGTATCCAGGTTTCATAAGGATTTTTTTGCATGGCCTGGATTTGTTTGTGCTTATCCAGAATATTTTTTAAGCCGCCAGACAAGGCATCAATGGTGGAACGCATGGCCTGATCGGTTTTATGCATATCAAAACCGACGGGCACTGCATCTTCTATGGCATGACGCACGCGTTTTAGATTATCCGGTAAATCCTTTGCCTTCAGCGATAAACGCACTGCATTCATGCCGCAACCTATATCCACACCGACTGCCGCAGGGATAATGGCATGTTGCGTGGGAATAACGGCACCAACCGTTGCACCAATGCCGGTATGCACATCCGGCATGGCGGCAATATGATCGAAAACAAACGGCAATTGGGAAACATTCACCAGTTGATCATAGGCCGAGGATTCCAGCTCATCCGTATAGACAAGAACAGGAACACGGCCTTTTTTTATGACTTGCTTAACCGGCATACTTGTTTAAGTACACATCTATAACCAGTCATCCAGGTAATAAATGTATTGCCCCTCGGAGGATTTGGAAGGACCGATGACTTTTGCAGCAAATAACTTTTTATCCGGATCTGCCAGTTCCAGTGCTTCAAACTGATCAGCAACCACCTGCACGCAATTTTTGGGGAAACGGCCCCGTGATCGACGCGGCGAATACACCACGGCGTAAACAATCTCGACCACACTGGATTCATTATCGACGGTGATGCCTTTCATAATCTTCAGGGACTCGGGTTGGGATGTTGCACGTGGATTTGCTCAATCGCTTCCAGCACGTCAGCTGACAAATCTAAATCAATACTGGCAATGTTTTCCCGCAACTGATCCATGGTGGTTGCACCGATAATATTGGCGGTAACAAACTGACGGCTATTGATATAAGCCAATGCCATTTGCGCAGGACTCAAGCCCTGCTGTTTCGCCAGTTCCACATAGGCCTGTGTCGCTGCAACAGCCTGTGGATTACAGTAGCGATCATAACCGGGAAACAAACTTAAACGCGCACCTTGTGGTTTCGAACCGTGAAGATATTTACCGGACAGCACACCAAATCCCAATGGCGAATAGGCGAGCAACCCGACCTGTTCACGTATAGCCACTTCAGCCAACCCCACTTCAAAACTTCGGTTCAGCAATGAATAAGGATTCTGTACGCTGACCACTCTTGGTAAATTCAATTTATCCGCCATGTGTAAAAACTGCATCACACCCCAGGGCGTTTCATTGGATAAGCCAACGTAACGAATTTTTCCGGCTTTCACCTGATCAGCCAGCACCTGCAATGTTTCTTCTACGGGAACAACATTATCTTCTTCGACATGGGTATAACCCAGCTTGCCGAAAAAATTAGTTTTGCGATCCGGCCAGTGAAGCTGATACAAATCGACATAATCGGTACGCAAACGTTTCAAGCTATCATGTAAAGCTATTTCAATGTTTTTACGATCAAGACGACGGGTTTTTTCATGGCGAATATGGGGCAACCAGCCATCAGCCGGTCCGGCTACTTTTGATGCCAGTATTATGTCCTGACGTTTACCGGTTTTTTGTATCCAGTTACCAATATAGGTTTCGGTTAAACCATAGGTTTCTTTTCGTGGCGGAATAGCATACAGCTCGGCGGTATCGAAAAAGTTAATACCTTGTGTAATGGCATAGTCCATTTGCTGATGCGCATCGGCTTCTGAATTTTGTTCACCAAAAGTCATGGTGCCCAGACATATCTGGCTAACCTTGATATCCGTATTACCTAATTTTTTATATTTCACTATGCAA
>JBFHPZ010000170.1:0-5812 GCA_041592495.1 Gammaproteobacteria bacterium
CCTGTATTGTAGCAACACGCTCGATTACACAATCAGCATTACCCCTGGTAATGCCACCAACATGTTTAGCCAATTGTGAGAGCGTGTATGCCATACGGTAACAGATGTTTATTTGGCTTCTTGTTTAAGACGTTCAAGAATTTTGTCTGTGATATCCAGCTTTGGATTAGCATACATAATGCCATCACTGACAATTAAATCATATTTTTCGGTTTTAGCCATTTCAGTCAGTACATTCCTGACCACATCCCTGAACACAGCCAGTTCCTGGTTTTGTACTGCCTGGATTTCACTGGCCAACTTTGCTTCTCTCTCACGGAAATCCTTGATTTTGGCAATCAGACCCTCTTTGCTCTTCTTGAGCTTGCTTTCAGTCATTAATAGTTCGTTACGTTTGATTTCCTTTTCTTCATCCTGTAATTCATCATGTATTTTACGCAACTCATCACGAGGCTGACTGAATCGGTCCTGTAATAATTTATTAATCGCTTCCACCTGGGGCGCTTCATTCAGGCGATTCATATTCACCACACCTATTTTAAGATCTGCAGCATTGGCTGACCCACTGAATAAAAGAACCGAGACCAACAAAATGAATTTTTTCATATTAAACACTCCTAGAAAAATGATCCAATACTAAACTGGAAACTCTGGGTATCATCACCATCTTCTTTTGCGATGGGTCTTGCCCAGCTAAATTGTAATGGTCCAATCGGTGCCAGCCAAACAAAGGAAACACCGACAGAACTGCGTAACTCATCTTTGTCGAATCCTGCTTCATCTTTCAAGAACACGTTACCTATGTCATAGAAACCGCTGAAGCGTATCGAACGTGGCGGTTTCTCCACAAAGGGCACAGGAAATATCACTTCGGCACCGGCAACAGTTCGGATATCACCACCGCGAGGATCATTCGTAATTGGGTCAACAGGACCTAGTGAGTTGTTATCAAAGCCTCTTACGGTACGCAAACCGCCGGCAAAGAAACGTTCATAGAAAGGTAAGCTCTCATTGTCACCATAACCATCACCATAGGCGATATCTGATTTCAGCAACAGAGTCCATTCATCCACAATCGGGAAATAGAATTTAGTGCGATAAGTCAGTTTATAGTATTCCAGATCACTCCCTGGTGCGGTCATATCCAGTATCACCGACTGGGAACTACCCTGATTGGCGAACACAGTTCTATTACGGGTATCGTGTGTAAAACTTGCGGTAAGGGTTAAAGCATCTAAAGCCGCTTCAGTTTTGCCATCAGCATCCCTGGAGCCTTCATCGCCATAAGCATCCAGAAACTCCAGTACATCATTTGAAGTATATATATACGTGCCGCGGATAATATCGGTGTGCTCATAACCAAAGCCGAGAGCAATGCTGTCATATTCTGTTAGTGGAATACCGTAGACTACACTTACGCCATAAACATTGGAAAGGAAGTTATTGATATCTTCCTCTGCAGCATCACGCTGACGATAGTTAAAATTAAATGAACGGCTGATGCCATCCACGGTGTAGTAAGGATCAGTAAACGAAACACTATAAACCGTGTTAGCATCATCATTATTAAAGTTCAACGATAGTTTCTGGCCGGTACCAAACAGGTTTTCCATTTGCAAGCCCAGATTAAATACAAATCCCTGGGTCTGGGAATAACCTGCACCAATATTAAAACTACCCGACAGCCTTTCGGTAATATTGATGTTCACATCGACAAGATCATCTGTACCAGGAATAGGCTCTTTATCTATTTCTACTTCTTCAATATAGGCAAGACGCTGCAAACGTATTTTAGATCGATCAAGTTTACTGTTAGATAGCTCACCACCTTCCATCAGTCGCATTTCACGTCGCAACACTTCATCCTTGGTCTTATAGTTACCAAAGAAGTTAATACGCCTGACATATACTTTCTTTCCAGGTTCCACAAAATAGGTCAGGCTCACTTCACGATTGGTATCATTGATTTCGGGAATGACATTAACCTTGGCAAAGGCATAACCTTCGTTACCCAGTTTACGAGTAATCAAATCCTTGGCTTCCGTCATTTCCTTTCGTGAAAACAGGGCGCCGGTTTTAATTAAAAGCAAAGCGCGTAATTCAGCTTCATCAACAACCAGGTTGCCTGCCAGTTTAATTTCTTTAACCGTATACTGTGCGCCTTCGTTCACATTTATAGTGATGTAGATATCTTTTTTATCTGGTGTAATTGATACCTGGGTTGACTCGATATTAAAACGAATGTAACCACGGTCCTGATAATAGGAACGTAAGGTCTCAAGATCAGCGGCGAGTTTTGGTTTGGCATATTCATCGATACTGGAAAAGAAACTCCAGGACCCAGGCACACCCAGTTGCAGCTCAGATAACAAGGTTTCATCATCGAAAACGTCATTACCAATTATATTGATTTGCTTGATTCGAGCGACAACACCCTCTGAAATATTAATTTCAATATTGACGCGATTTTGTTCAAGTTCGGTGACCTTGGTTTCAATGCGCACAGCATATTTACCACCGGCGTAATAAGCCTGCTGCTTTAGTCCCTGCTCTATCTTGTCCAGCGCCGAAGGATTGAACACACGACCTTTGACAATACCGATATCTTTCAGTATTTCTTCCAGCTGTTCGTCTTCGATGTCGTTGTTACCATCAAACTTAACATCTGCAATGGCTGGCCGCTCGAGCACTTTAACTACCAGTACAGTGCCGTCACGAAACAACTGAACGTCCTTGAAAAAACCGGTCTTGTATAACTCACGCATGGCGTAGGCGGTCTGTTTTTCATCGAGCACATCACCAATATGCACTGGTAGATAATTCAGCAAAGTTCCATCTGGAATTCTTTGCAAACCTTCAAGTCGAATGTCGGATACAGTAAACGATTCAGCAAGTGCTGTTTTTACAACAAACAGCAGCACTAATGTAATCAAAAAAAACCAGCGTTTATTCATTCAAAGCCTCAATTTATTAGTCGCTGGATATCATTAAAAATGGCAAGCCCCATTAGCATAAGCAAAATAGCAAGACCAATCTGTTGACCCAGTTCTTCGAATCGTTCGGATACAGGTGATCCCTTGATCATTTCAATCAGATAATAAAACAAATGACCACCATCCAGCATGGGCACTGGTAACAGATTCAATACGCCTAAACTGACAGAAATCATTGCCAGAAACTTCAAGTAGACAAAAAAGCCAATGCTTGCAGTGATACCGGCAAATTGCGCTATGGTAATAGGTCCACTGATATTTTCCAGGGCTGCTTCCCCAAGCAGCATTTTACCTAACACACGCAGTGTTAATGTTGACATGCTCCAGGTTTCTGCAACAGCTTTCTGCATGGCAGTAAATACACCGTATTCAACATGCGCACGTAATTTATGGATAATCTCTTCCGGCATCTTTTGGTAAGCGCCGATGAATCCACTGGATTTATCATTCAGCATGCGTGAGTCGGGAGTAACTGTTAGTACTTGCTCCTTGCCATTCCTGACAACCAAAAACTCAAGAGGCTTTCCTGGACTGGATTGAATGATATCTACCAGTTGATCCCATGTATGAATGTCCTGACCATTGATCGCGACAACTTCATCATTTACCAGAATGCCTGATTTTTGAGCCGCGCCATTATCAGTGGTGCCCCCAATGATGGCCGGTAACTCGGGCTTCCACTGGTTAAAGCCAAGCTGGTCTATGACATCATCTTTATTATCCAGTATGTGGCGATCACCAATTTCAAGTTCACGGGTGGCTATCAGGTTATTAGCATCACGCACAGTGACCAGCAAACTACCACCATCAATACCATGATCAATAAGCGCCATCCTGAACCCATGCCAGGTTTGCACTTTAGAATCTGCTACCGATAATATTTCATCTTCATTCTGGAAGCCCGCAATTGCTGCAGCCGTGTTTTCAGCAGGTGTACCGATGTATGGTTTAACGCCATCTTCGCCATTCAGAAACACAGCCCAATACAAAAAGATGGCCAGAATAAAATTAAATAAGGGACCTGCAAAAACAATGGCAATACGTCTGAATACCGGCTGACGATTGAAGGCGCGATGAAGATCCTTACTGTCGACAGGCGCTTCTCTTTCATCAAGCATTTTGACATAGCCACCGAGCGGAATAGCCGCGATTGCGTACTCGATGACATCTTCGCCCCGCTGGCGTCGCCACATGATCAAGGGCTTTCCGAAACCAACGGAAAACCTTAATACTTTGACATTGAGTAAACGGGCTACCCAATAGTGACCAAATTCATGAAATGTGACGAGTACGCCAATAGCCAGGATAAAGAAAATGACATTGTGGATCATGCCACCGGAGCTCATGCCAGGGTCCCCAGTCGCTTCACAAAATCAGTTGCTGTGCTTCGTGCCAGCGCATCAGCTGCCAGCACAGTTTCAAGACCGTCTACTTCTTGCATGGTTACAGTTTCCAGCGTTTTTTCAATAACGGATGCGATTCGGGAGAAACCCAGCTGATTATTCAGGAACGCATCAACCGCAACTTCATTTGCTGCATTCAATACCGTTGTTGCCGTGCCACCAATTTTCAGAGACTGATATGCCATTCTGAGACAAGGAAAACGCTGGTAATCGGGTTGTTCAAATTCAAGTCTTGCGACCGCAAAAATATCCAGAGGTTCCACACCTGACTCAATTCTTTTAGGCCAGCCAAGTGCATGTGCGATGGGTGTGCGCATATCGGGATTGCCCATTTGCGCCAGCACCGAACCATCGTTATAACTGACCATGGAATGTATGACACTTTGTGGATGTATAACGACCTGGATCTTGTCTGCTGTTGTATCAAACAACCAGCAGGCTTCGATCACTTCAAGCCCCTTGTTCATCATGGTTGCAGAGTCAACGGAAATCTTACGCCCCATCACCCAGTTTGGATGCGCAACAGCCTGTGCCGGTGTAACTTCATCTAGCTGATCCAGTGGCGTAGTCCGGAATGGACCACCACTGGCGGTTAATAAAATTCTATTGACTCCGGTATTTTCCAGTCCCCTGGCGAAATCCTCGGGCATGCACTGAAAAATGGCATTATGCTCGCTATCAATAGGTAATAATTCCGCGCGGTGTTTGCGCACTTCATCCATGAAGATTGCACCTGACATCACCAGGGCTTCCTTGTTTGCCAGCAATACACGTTTGCCTGCCCGTGCAGCAGCCAGCGTCGGCAGTAATCCGGCTGCACCAACAATGGCAGCCATGACATAATCAACCTGTTCATGGCCGGCTACAAATTCCAGCCCTTCAATGCCACTTAATACACTTGTCTCACAACCATTTGACTTGAGCTTTTCTGCAAGTTTACTTGCGCTGTCTTCATCAACCATGGCTGCAAATTGGGGTTTGAACTCAACACACTGTTGATATAAACGATCAACACCGGTATTGGCCGTCAGTGCGAACACATGGTAATCACCCGCATGCCGACTCAACACATCGAGTGTATTCACTCCGATAGTGCCGGTAGAGCCAAGTATGGTTATACCTCTGGATTTAGACATTGAAAATCACTAGTTCGAGCATTAAGGCGAAAAATGGCGCTGATGATGTAATGCTATCAATACGATCAAGTACACCGCCATGTCCCGGCAGGATAGAGCCACTGTCCTTAACACCACGCTCCCTTTTCTGCAAACTGATAAACAGATCACCCGCAACTGACAGGAGCGTTGCGAAAAAGGCAATGATCATAAGCATGAGAGTCTGAATAATCCCAAGCTCGAAATAATATGCAGCTATCAGTGTATAGAGTGTTGTTGCAACAATGGCGCCGTAAAGGCC
>JBFHPZ010000171.1:0-5809 GCA_041592495.1 Gammaproteobacteria bacterium
ATATCGACGCGTACATGTTCATTGTGCTTCAGTGTATAGGCGGCGCCTACCAGGAATACTAGTGCATGCATAAAACTCACCGATTCCTGTACAGCGATGGAGCCGCTATCGAAAACATAACGCATGAACACGACAAAAAACGTCACCAGTACCATAGCCAGAGTCAGCCAGGCGACGGTACGGCCAGTCCAGTCGATGAATTGTTCAATCCTGTGATGAATACGCGGCAACATGGTCGCCAATAGTAACAGAATTTATCCCTGAAGATTTTTCCCGGAGAAGGATTTAGTTGGCGTGAGTTTCATTGCCCGTATTCGCAATGAATTGGTTAATGGCATCAAAAAACCGGGGTGACAGGTGCAATGTATTGTGACCGCTTTGCGGGATAAATACAGGTTCAGCCGGATGTTGTGCGACAGATTGTAGTGCCTTGATATGTGATGCAGGCATGATTTCATCATCCGCCGCAGCAATCAGTAACACAGGCGTACTGACTTGTTGAAGATTTAGTCGCGTATTGAAATTGTATTTGAGTAACATGCGAACCGGAAATAATTTGTAATGTTCGGCCGCCACATCTGCCATGCTGGTAAAAGGTGTAATCAGAATTATGCCTGCATTTTTACGTTGGCTGGCAACATAGCTGGCTACCGCCGATCCCAGACTGCGACCCATGATATACGTATTATCAGGATCGAGTTGATGTTGCTGCATGAGCCAGTCATAAACCTGTAAGGCATCTGAATAAAGAGTTTGCTCGGATGGTTGGCCAGTGCTTTCACCATAACCGGCATAATTGGTGAAGAACAGTGTGTTGATTTTGTATCGACCGGCGTCATCCAGGTTATAAATAACATCTTCCCCATTACCGCCGAAATAAATCAGCGCCGAGTTATTTTTGATAGGTGTGTTTTCATGCCGCCAGCCCTGTAATGTTCGTCCACCGGATGGCACTGTGTATTCATGTGTTTTCCAGTGCTGATAGAGATTTTCATCGGCTCTGGTTTGGAAGAAAATTAACTGGTCCTGCATGACATACAAATACAGGCATAGCAGTAAATAAACGACGCACGCTGATAGTATAAAATTCCAGATCATTTTCATGATATGCAAATTAAAGTTGCAACAGTATTTCCTGCTCTTCCGCGGAGGGTTCAATTTCACGGTTTTCATAAAAGGAAAAAATGGCTGTGGCTACTTCATCTGGATCATCGATGATGCTGAACAGGTTTAAATCCTTTTTATTAATCATGCCTTCTTCGGCCAGTGTGTTTTCGAACCAGCTCATCAGGGGTTCCCAAAAAGGTCTGTGTACAAGAATGATGGGAATGCGTCGGGTTTTTCCGGTTTGCACCAGGGTTAGCATTTCTGCGAGCTCATCCAGGGTGCCAAAGCCACCGGGGCAAACCACATAGGCGGAGGCATATTTCACAAACATCACTTTGCGCGAAAAGAAATGACGAAAGTTCAGGGCAATATCCTGGTAAGGATTGGGTGTCTGTTCTTTGGGTAACTGGATGTTTAAACCGATACTGGGAGACTTACCTGCCTGCGCGCCCTTGTTGGCCGCTTCCATAATACCGGGACCGCCGCCGCTGACCACCGAGAAGCCGGCATCCGACAGGGTGCGTGCAATGTCTTCCGCCAGTTTGTAATAGGGGTGATCCGGTTTGGTGCGTGCGGAACCAAAAATGCTGACCGAGGGCGTGATGCTTGCCAGTCGTTCAAAGCCTTCGACGAATTCCGCCATGATCTGGAAAATTTTCCAGGATTCTCGATTCAGTGCCGATTCCAGTGAAGGAAGTCCGTGGGGATGTTTGCTGTTGCGATTCGACATGTTAGTCTCGCTTTTCTGGTTATGGTGTGGAACTGATAGCTATCTTTGATCGCATCAGACTCCCACTAATAATAGCGCGTTCAAATCGAATAAAAGAAATCTTGCCATGTCGTCTAAAAAACCCCCGTTCATCCTGGTTGATGGTTCGTCCTATTTGTATCGTGCCTTCCATGCACTGCCACCCTTGACGACATCCAAAGGCCAACCCACCGGTGCAGCCTATGGCGTGATCAACATGTTGAAAAAACTCATGGCGGAATACCAGCCGGAATACATGGCGGTGGTGTTTGATGCCAAGGGTAAAACCTTCCGTAATGATTTATATAAGGAATACAAGGCGCACCGTCCGCCCATGCCGGATGACCTGAAATCACAGATTGAACCCCTGCATGAGCTGGTGGATGCCCTGGGTTTGCCAAAACTGGTGATTCCCGGTGTGGAAGCCGATGATGTCATCGGTACCCTGGCCAAACAGGCGGCGGAGCAGGGTATGGATGTGCTGATTTCCACCGGCGACAAGGATATGGCCCAGCTGGTCAACGACAAAATCACCCTGATCAACACCATGAGCAACACCCTGATGAATCCGGACGGCGTGGTGGAAAAATTTGGTGTACCGGCAGAACACATCATCGATTACCTGGCACTGATCGGCGATACCTCGGACAATATTCCCGGCGTGCCCAAGGTGGGCCCGAAAACGGCGGTGAAATGGTTACAGGAATACGGCTCGCTGGACGGCATTGTGGAACATGCCGCAGAGATCAAGGGCAAGATTGGCGATAACCTGCGCGACAGCCTGGAACAACTGCCTCTGTCTTATCAGCTGGCAACCATTGTCACCGATGTGGTGCTGGAGCAAAGGCCACAGGATCTGCTGTTGGGATCTCCGGATAAGCAACAGTTGCACAAACTCTACAGTGAACTGGAATTCAAAACCTGGCTGGGAGAACTCGAAGGTTCGGGTGTCGTCACTGAAGCCGCAACTCCGGCAGTCGCATCTGCAGCATATGAAACAGTCCTGGATGCAAAACGCTTCCAGGAATGGCTGAAAATTCTGCAAAAAGCCGAGCTATTCGCTTTTGATACCGAAACCACCAGCCTGGATTACATGCAGGCCAGAGTTGTGGGGGTTTCGTTTGCGGTAGAGCCTGGAAAAGCTGCCTATGTGCCATTCGGGCACGATTATCCCGACGCACCGGATCAATTATCCGAAAAAACTGTCCTGGCTGGGCTCAAACCCCTGCTGGAAGATCCCAAAAAAGCCAAGCTGGGGCAGAACCTGAAATACGACTGCCATGTGCTGGCAAATCATGGCATTGCCATGCAGGGCATAACCCATGACACCATGTTGCAATCCTATGTGCTGGATTCGACCCAGCGCCACGATATGGACACCATGGCCAGTCGCTTACTGAATCACACCACCATTCATTTCGAGGACATAGCCGGCAAGGGCGCCAAACAGTTGACTTTCAACCAGATCGATCTGGAACAGGCCGGGCCTTATGCGGCGGAAGACGCGGATATTACCCTGCGCCTGCATCAGCACATGTATGCCCAGCTGCAGCAGCAGCCCGGGCTGAACAAGGTCTATAGTGAAATCGAAATGCCCTTGATTCCGGTGATCCAGCGCATCGAGCGCAATGGCGTCATGGTGGATGTGGACATGCTGGCCAAACAAAGCCGGGAACTGGCGAAACGCATGGTGGACATCGAGAAGCAGGCGTTTGAAGTGGCGGGTGAGAGTTTTAACCTGGCTTCACCGAAACAGATCCAGACCATTTTCTTCGACAAGCTTGGGCTACCGGTAAAGCGCAAAACCCCCAAGGGACAGCCGTCCACGGCGGAAGACGTGTTACAGGAGCTGGCGGAAGAAGGTCATGAACTGCCCCAGCTGATCCTGGATCACCGTGGCATGAGCAAGCTCAAATCCACTTACACCGATAAATTACCGCAACAGGTGGACGCGGATACACGGCGGGTACACACCTCCTATCATCAGGCGGTGGCGGCTACCGGACGCTTGTCTTCATCCGACCCGAATTTACAGAATATCCCCATTCGCTCTGAAGAAGGTCGGCGCATCCGCCAGGCTTTTGTCGCCCCCAGGGGCTACAAGCTGCTGGCTGCGGATTATTCACAAATTGAATTACGCATCATGGCGCATCTTTCCGGGGATGCCAGTTTGCTCAAGGCTTTTGCCGAGGGACAGGATATTCACCGGGCGACGGCGGCCGAGGTATTCGGGCTGGCCCTGGACAAGGTCAGCAATGAACAACGCCGTGCCGCCAAGGCCATCAACTTTGGTTTAATTTATGGCATGTCGGCCTTTGGCCTGGGTAAACAGCTCAATATTGGTCGTAATCAGGCACAGGATTACGTGAACCTTTATTTCGAGCGTTATCCCGGCGTTAAAACTTATATGGACAACACCCGTGAGCAGGCCCATGAGCAGGGTTATGTTGAAACCCTGTTTGGCCGTCGACTGTATTTACCAGACATCAATTCCAAAAATGGTCAACTACGCCAGTACGCCGAACGCACGGCGATTAATGCGCCAATGCAGGGTACAGCCGCCGATATTATCAAGCGGGCGATGATTGCTCTGGATGCCTCACTCGCCAAATCAAAGCTTGATGCGCGTATGGTGATGCAGGTACACGATGAACTGGTGTTTGAAGTCGTGGAAAAGGATGTGGCTAAGCTGGATAAACTGGTGCGAAAAGATATGGAATCAGCTGCGGAACTCAAGGTGCCATTACTGGTCGATGTAGGTATGGGAAATAACTGGGACGAGGCACACTAAACCCTGTTTTTAAGGTTGTTTTTAGTTGATGTGGCGTGATTTATGGGAATTTTTCCCAATTGTAATGCCGTCTGTCGCAAGTGCCCTGTTAGCGGCTACCACTCGTCCGATGTGTTTTGACTTCCGACAGTCATGATCTTTAATTATGTGTAAGCAGAGTCTTTTTGCAGTTTCGAATTGCGCTAAAGCCCGGCGCAAGCCCGCTTGCCTCCCTGAGCGGGCACTTTGAGGCCAGCCTCCCCAAGCTGACCTCCAATTCCCCCCGATCCACCCCAATGGGTCGGGGATTTTTTTGCTTAAAATTTAACTATGGTATTGCTACGCAGTTCTAACCCTTCGGGATAGTTAAATTTGCCATGGCAAACCGGGTTATTCCTGAACAGCCTGATCCAGCCCATACCAGTGGTCGAGTTTTTCCTGCAGACTCTCAATGCCGGTTTTATTGAGCGCGGAAAATAGCTGCACACTGGCATCCAGGTTTTCTTCCTTAAGTATGCGCTGAATTTTGAAAAGGGTCTGGTTGGCCTGATTGCGGCTCAGTTTGTCGGCTTTGGTCAGTAAAATATGGCTGGGGGTACCGAAATGCTGGCACCATTCCAGCATCTGGTAATCGTAGTCTTTCAGCGGTTGTCGTACATCCATGATAATCACCAGTCCACAAAGGTTCTGTCGCGCTGTTAGGTAACTTTCCATCAGTTTTTGCCAGTCGCGACGCATTTGTTCGGGCACTTTGGCATAACCATAGCCGGGTAAATCCACCAGATACCAATCTGTTACCTTATGTGTTTTTTCATCAATACTTTCAATGAGAAAATGATTGATCAGCTGTGTTTTACCGGGTGAAGAACTGGTTTTGGCAAGTTTCTGGTTGTTACAAATCATGTTGATGAGTGATGATTTGCCTACATTACTGCGGCCAATAAACGCATATTCCGGTTTATCAGCTTTCGGGCATTGCTCCACCGCAGGACTGCTGATGATATATGTTGCAGATTTAATATTCACCCCCGCAACTTAAAACTAAAACTTGAACTTAAAAACTTTCCATCCTTACCTTTGCCCGTAATGGCTGACAAATATTTACACGATCAGGTAGTGCCCGACACAACATCTGCTGAAACCAAGAAGAAACAGGTGGCACAGATGTTTGATGAAATTGCCCC
>JBFHPZ010000172.1:0-5807 GCA_041592495.1 Gammaproteobacteria bacterium
AAACAAATCTGGAATCATGATTTACTCCGAAATCATGTATTGATGAAAATGAATCTTGTGATTTTAATTAGGCAAGGAAGAGACGCATTCTGGTTCCTGAAGTACACTATGCTACAGATAGAACAATAAAAACATGTTGGGAAGCAATGTAATGCTGGATAAAAAAATACAAAAGCTAATGACCTGGCTACTCTGTGTAATTCTTGCCTGGACCAGCGTTATACCAGCTTATGCGGGCTCTCCAATCATGAGTGATGGTATGGATGAAACAGAAATTCTCGCCAGGTATCCAAATGCAAAAATCATCCATGTAGATCAAGCGTCATATCCAGAGCTGGCAGAGCAATTACGCAGTCAGGGTTATGAATCAACAACCACATTACCGGTCATGCAACTGGCGAGTAATGATACTGTCCAGACGAATGGATCGGTGACTATCCAGAAGAAAGCATCGTCAAGTGATTGCAATTCCAGATCCGGCCCGGCATCAACGCCTGGTGATGAATCACTGCGTGTCATGGTCGATTTCAGTAGTGACGTAATGAAATCGGGCAGTAATAATGGGGATGCTGCGGCCATAGTATTTGTCATAATCGGTACAGTATTAATTGTGGTATGGGCATTGTATGTTTTTAAATATTTGTATGATGTCGCAACCGGTTTCACGCCTTGTGGTAAATGGTCAGATGTAGTGTTTACCTCCAGTTTCATATCCGGTAATGCCAATCAGAGTGCGAATTTTAATGGCGTACGTTATATGACCGGTTATCGTGATGGTGCCACTGAATTTGGTATCAGTGCAGAGTTGGGTTATGCGGATATTTTGCTTAATGATGTTGCCATACCTGAACTGAAAGGACTTTACTGGTTTATCGGGCCGGTATTACGCTGGCGCCTGTCAACAGGTAAAAACCCGCATTATTTTCAAATGAATTTCCTCGCAGGCTCTACTGAACACGATGAAATGGATGTGATTGCCCAGGCTAACCTGGGTTTACAATTTGGTATCGGTGATACCTTACGTTTAGGTGTTAGCTGGGGGGCAATGAACATTAATCTGAATGGTGACCAGGGCCTTATTTCCGAAACGGATCAGTATTATTATCTTTATGGTTTAAGTATGGGTTTTCAGTTCTGAGTTACCAAAACAACACAGTCCCAGAAGAAATACAAAGCATTATCGGAAAACCGGTCACTCCTGCGAAATACAGCATTTGCAAGCAGCGAGCGAAGGTCTCAGCCATGTTAGCGAGAGCTGGTGTGATAGTTGAAAGCTGGTAACTAAAAGCGAAGATAATATGCGCCTTGTTGCCCTGGTTAAACTTATTGAAAGACGAAAGAAAAGCCGAAAGAAAAGATTTCAAATTGTTTATCTTCGATGGTGTAATGGTCCCATTTTAAATGGCCGATAGTTCCAGTTGCATGCCATTCTCCCAGCTCCAGTCCAATGCCAAAACTTATATCGGATCCATTCTCGCTTACAGATTTCGAGGCATTGCCTCCTTGCAAGGTATAATCAGCTTCCCAGCTATAAACACCAATACGTGCCTTGAGCCGAGTGTCATAATCAATCGGGAAATAATGGATCATCGATAGTAGCCAGCCTTGTGCGGTTTGCGGATGAATATCCTGGGCAGAATTTAAAAATGCTTCAATATCGGATGTGGTTCCTGTAAAAGTTGTTTCGACTTTTCCCAGGTCCAGATAGCCTAACTCAATACCCCAGCGGTCAACAAAGTCATAGCCTCCATATAACTGCCAGCGTATATCAATGCTATTTTCTGTGCTTGCGGTTGCATTGAGTCCGCTGGCTGCGAGCTGGCTGTTGAGTAATCCATCATCATTATCGCTTTTCGCAGCACCAATGCTAATCCCCATAATCCATTTGCCTGCCAGTGCTACGTCGCTCAAGGCTAGCAAATAGATAAGCATAATTATTTTGAACAAGTGTTTTATAATTTTTTCTCCCTGAATATGAGCAACAACGGCCATAGTAACAGCAGTAACAAAGGCGCATAAATTGCGCCACCACTGCTACTTACGTTGACAGTAATATTGTTCAACTGAACCAATCCGCCGGGATCAGCGATACGTTTATTGGCGCGTTGATCCGCATCATTTGGGCCGCCGTCTTCAATGAACAGTTGTACGCACCAATGTCCATTGGTAAGACCGGATGTATAAGCATTATCTCCGGGGGGTGGACAGTAGGCTTGCGTACCCGGTGCTGAGGACAGGGAGTTCCTGTCATCTTCAACAAAGTCCTGCCAGCCTGTCGGCATCAGTTTCCGGTAACTTGCATCAACGGGTATGGGGGCTAATAGGGGAAGGACAATATGTACAGACTGTCCCGCTTCTGATAAATCGGTTAAAACAAAATCAAATAAGCCACCTGTATTCGGCAACTCATCTGCGGGAGAATGACTGTAATTTACTATATCAGTCGGTGTGACGATTGCTTGTCCCGGGTTAGCCTGGAATGCAACAAGACCCAGCGCGAGGTTAAGCCCGGATTCAGTTTCAATTAAATGTTGCTCAGAAGACGCGCTTTGTCCTTGCAATACATTTTGTTCAGCTATTGCATCAAGGTAATTTGGTACGCCATCATTATCGCTATCGCCATAACCTTCTGTAACATCATCAATACCATCACCATCACTATCGTCCGTCGTTAGCACAGGTGTGCTGGCTACAATATGGATGGCCAGTTCGGCATCATCATTTTCTATACCATCATTTACAGTAACTCTCAGGGTATAAAAACCGGGAGCAAGTGTTGCCGGATCAAAACTGAATGTGTTAGCTGTTGCGTCAATATCAACCAGTGCATTTTCACTGGCACTCCAGTCGAAACTGTGGATATCAGCGCTGTTCGGGTCTATTACATTTGCCGTTACAGTCACAATACCATTCGCCTGGTTAATGATACGGGTAGTGCCCTGGCCTTGATCAGCGCTTAATATGGCCTGGGGAGTGATATTGCCTTCTGCAATTTTAATTACGTGTACATGGCGTGATCCCATAACCGCATTGGTAGGCGTTCCCATACTGATGATGATTGTCTCATCAGCATCGCCCGGTCCGTCATTTACAATGTTGAAATGTAATTGCGCTACGCTGCCCGTGTTGAGTGTTATGTTTCCATCAACAAGATTATGGTCTGCACCCAAGGTTGCAGTTCCACTGACGGTATAGGGAACAATAACCGGATAACTTACTGCGGGTCCATTCAGTATGAACTTGACACTTGCCACATTACCTTCAACGCTAAGCTGGTCAATGTTAAATACAACCATTGGAATAATATTAATGATCTGGGTTGCTGTACCCGTGTTGCCTGCGGCATCAGTTGCGCTCCAGGTAAGTACATGGGTGCCTGAGGATAAATGGTCGCCCAGATCAGGGGTGACGGGTAAGACACCATCCCGTGCATCCACAGCCGTTGCCAGACCAAAGTCAATCCGTGTGTAACGCCCGGTGGCGTTCATAGTAATTCCAGCGGGTGCAATAACCAGTGGTGGAACTTCATCCATCCCCGGATTTGTACCGCGTAGGTATTCATCCAGATTACTAACGCCATCTCCATCACTATCGAGTGATGCATCTGCAGGATTTCGCGGATCAAGGCCATTGTCAGTTTCAAATGTATTTGGCATGCCATCGCCATCGATGTCGCTATCGACATCATCACCAATGGTGTCACCATCAAGATCGCCAACCACCGTAATGTTGAAGGCAGGCAGGTTAACAGTAACAGTGCCATCATTTACACCAATAATGATGCCCGATGTGGTTCCAATGTTCGCAGCAGTTGGCGTACCGGTGAGTGATCCGGATACAGGATCGAATATAGCCCAGGTGGGCATGTTGCTAATAACAAACGTCAGGCTATCGCCTGTGTCTTCGTCGGTGGCAGAAGGCAGGAAGTTATAAGTAAGCCCTTCCACGGCACGTGTCACTGGTGTGCCCGTAATTACCGGTGCATCGTTGGCGTTGCCGACAATAATAATAAAGTCTTGATCAACATTTATGCTGCCGTCATTCACCCGCAGGGTCACCGGGTGATTACCGACGTCGGCATTCAGCGGCGTGCCATTTAATACACCGGTGCTTGTATTAAAGCTTAGCCAGCCAGGTAGTACCGGGGCACTTAATGTCAGTACATCACCCACATCCACATCGGTTGCAGTGAAGTTGTAGTTATACGCTGCATTCTGGGTTGCGGCTGTTATCGCTGTACTGGTGATGGTCGGCGCATCATTCACGTTGCTGACAGTAATGGTGAAGTTCTGATCTGTATTGATGCCGCCATCATTTACACGCAGAGTAACCGGGTGATTACCGACGTTAGCATTCACGGGTATACCACTTAATACACCGGTCGTTGTATTGAAGTTTAACCAGGCGGGTAATACCGGTGCGCTGTATGTTAGTGTGTCACCTGTGTCGATATCCGTTGCAGTGAAGGTGTAAGTGTAAACAATGTCTTCTGTTGCAGTTGTGACTGCGGTGCTGGTAATGGTGGGTGGATCATTGGCGTTTCCAACTCCAATAATAAAGCTTTGATCAATATCCACGCTGCCATCGCTCACACGCAGTGTGACCGGATGATTGCCGACATCCGCATTTAGCGGTGTGCCACTTAACACGCCGGTGCTTGTATTAAAGTTTAACCAGCTGGGTAACACCGGGGCACTTAAAGTCAGTACATCACCCACATCCTCATCGGTGGCAGTGAAGGTATAATTGTAAATTGTGTTTTGTACCGCAATAGTGACGGCTGTGCTGGTGATTATTGGTGTGTCATTAGTATTAATGACTTGTAAATTGAAAGCCGTTAAGGATGCCGATACGGATGAGCCATCGGTTACAGTAATAACAATATTATTGGTGATACCAACATGGCTGTTTGTAGGTGTGCCGCTTAAGGTGCCTGTTGATGGATCAAAACTCGCCCATGCTGGTTGATTGCTAATGCTGAATGAAAGAGTGTCGCCTTCATCTATATCATTAGCTGTAGGGGTGAAGTTGTAACTGCTGTCTTCATTAACACTTGTAGCCGGAATGCCGGTGATAGTTGGTGCATTGTTGGTATTGCTCACTTGCAGATTGAAGGCGGGTAATGAAGCGGAAGCCAGTGAACTATCGGTTACCGTAATTACAATGCTATTGGTGGAACCCACATCGCTATTGCCAGGCGTACCACTCAAGGTGCCAGTTAGTGTATCGAAACTGGCCCAGGTCGGAATGGTATTAATACTGAAGACCAGGCTATCACCCACATCCGCATCGTTGGCTGTTGGTGTAAAGCTATAGGGTGATCCTTCTGCAACCAGGGTGCCTGGTATGCCGCTTATAGTCGGAGGATCATTGACATTGCTAACATCAATATTAAAGCTCTGATCTATATCCACACTACCATCGTTTACACGCAATGTAACCGGATGACTACCGACATTGTCATTATTGGGTGTTCCACTTAATACACCGGTGGTTGTGTTGAAGTTTAACCAGGTGGGTACTACCGGTGCGCTGTATGTAAGTGTGTCACCTGTGTCGATATCCGTTGCAGTGAAGGTGTAAGTGTAAGCAATATCTTCTGTTGCAGTCGTGACTGCAGTGCTGGTAATGGTGGGTGGATCATTGATGTTATCAACGGTAATTATAAAGCTTTGATCCACATCCACTGTGCCATCGTTTACTCGCAAGGTTACAGCATGAGATCCCACTTCTGCATTACCAGGCGTACCACTTAATTCACCGGTAGTTGTATTAAAGCCGAGCCATGTGGGTAATACAGGTGCGCT
>JBFHPZ010000173.1:0-5790 GCA_041592495.1 Gammaproteobacteria bacterium
AAAAACGGCTCCCGAAGGAGCCGTTGAGCATGTTATAAAAAAACGACCTAGTGTTCTCTGTGCAGCGGCGTGAACAGAAATGGAAAAACGATCATTAGAACAAGCCCAATAATATTAAGACCCCATTCGACTGTAGCAACATCCACAAACAAAGCGGCTATCATCAGAAGTGAACCTGGCAACATGGCCAGTAACCATGATACATAACGAATACCCGACATCTCTTTACACAAATTACAGGTCGCGAGCAATCCAGGACTTAATATAAGCTTCCGTAATGGTGAGATACCGGGCTTTGCGCAATGAGGACAGCGAAACATTGTGAAAACCTCTTAATCCGACTGCTTACGTCGTGACAAACCATATAAGCCTATAAGACCAGATACAAATAACCATACTGCGGCTGGCACAGGGGTGGCTAAAACCGGGTCATTGCCGTACATACCCAGTGTAATACGCAAGCCACGCCAGGGGTGGTTAGGATCTGTAATAATACTTTGACCTACAAGAAAAGCATCGCCGGTTTCATAGTCCATCGAAACGCCACTGATCGCTTGCGATGTTGATCTGTAATTACCAAAAGCATCATAGCTCAGTATGTTGTAATTATATGTCGCATTGGTGGATAAGGTGATATCGCTAAAATTAAAAATATTGCCAGCCCATTCTGCGTACAATGGCAAATTCATTATCCATTCACCAGTTCCATTCCCGTTATCAACAAGCGTACCAGCACCTTGCCCATCCAGGTAGAAACTTCCTGCAAGGTTGCTGAATTCAAATGTGGCAAGCTCTACATGATTACTTGTCAATGTTAATGAAGAAACGCCTTCTCCAATGACGCCTGAGCCATCAAATTCTGTAGCATCAAACAATATCTGGCTAACACCACCCGTCGGTATGACGTCTAACTCGCCTGGTGCTGCTGCGCCAGATTCGGAATCAACAATGACACTGCCTGATAATAAATCCATATGAAATGAATTGGGAAAATCCTGGGGTACATTTAGTTTCGCAGCAAAAGCGTTAGTTGATACCTGTAATGCCGCCACCAAAAGAAAACCATTTTTATAGATTTTATTCATAAAACAACTAACTCACTTAAATTTATGCAGACTTGACGCACAGCAATATGTATTCCAATCACAATAAAGTCATATAAAACAGAAGCATGAGCTATTACTTCTGGTCACTTGCATGCGTAAACACACAGAATGTAAGAATTACCGACAAGCCTATGGCTTGCATAACATCGAGATGTAAAATCGAGATCGGTTGAAATCAATCCGGAATGCACCGTTTAGTCCCTGAAATTTTGGTATTTTGCAAGAAAGGCACGTGATTGAATCATCATCGTGCCTCTGGATTATTGTATCGATAGTGAACCCAGTTAAAAGATCTCACTGGAGCGCATACGCAAACGATGTGCCTTGTAATAGTTGATAAGTCCGTTGGTGGAGCTGTCATGTGCCTCAATCATGTTGTCATCATTCAGTTCATGAAGAATATCTTTCGCCAGTTGCTTGCCCAGTTCCACGCCCCATTGATCGAAGGAATTGATATTCCAGATGACACCCTGTACGAATATTTTGTGTTCATACAAGGCAATGAGTGAACCCAGGGTTTTGGGATCGAGGGTATCGAATAACAGGGTGCTTGTGGGTCGGTTACCCGGGAAAACCTTGTAAGGCAGAAGGGCTTTAATCTGCGCCTTATCCAAACCCATCTCCAGCAATTCGTCTTCCGCTTCCTCGGCAGTTTTGCCTTTCATCATGGCCTCGGTCTGGGCAAATACATTGGACATGAGTGCGCGATGATGGCGTGCAATGCAGCGGAAGCTGGACACAGGTGCCAGGATGTCCGCCGGGACCAGCTTGGTTCCCTGGTGCAACAGCTGGAAAAAGGCATGCTGACCGGCAATACCGATTTCACCAAACAGTACCGGCCCCGTTGTGTAATCCACCTGTTCACCATTACGGTCGATATATTTACCGTTGCTTTCCATATCCGCCTGTTGCAGATACGCCGGAAAACGATGTAAATGCTGGTCATAGGGCAATACCGCAATGGTCTGGGCATTGAAAAAATTGTTATACCAGATACCCAGCAAGGCCATGATGACAGGAATATTCTTCTCCAGCGGTGTGGTCTGGAAATGCTTGTCCACCTCAAAGGCGCCATGCAACAGGGCATCGAAATTTTCCGAACCTATGGCTATCACAATGGACAGGCCAATGGCGGACCACAGGGAATAACGGCCACCTACCCAATCCCACATTTTGAAGATGTTATCGTCGTTAATGCCAAATTCACGTGCTGCAGTCGTATTGGATGTCACCGCCGAAAAATGCAAATGGATATGGGAAGCATCTCCCACCTTGTGCAAGTACCACTGCTTGGCGGTTTCAGCATTCACCATGGTGTCCTGGGTGGTGAAGCTCTTGGATGAAATGATAAAGAAGGTGGTTTCAGGATTCAGGTATTCCAGGGCATCATTAATGTGGTTTTCATCGATGTTCGATACAAAATGGATATTCAGATCATGCAAGGCATAGGGCCTCAGCGCCTCAGTCACCATTTGTGGGCCCAGATGAGACCCCCCAATGCCGATATTCACCACATCGGTAATCGGCTGGTTGGTGACACCACGCCAGGAACGGGTGCGAATGGCCTCCGCCAGTTTTTTCACCCGAATCAGTTCGCCCCGAACTTCGGGCATCACATCGATACCATTGGCACGCATGGGCTGGTAGCTCATATTACGCAAGGCGGGATGCAATACGGCGCGATCTTCTGTGTGATTAATGTGATCGCCATTGAACATACGCTGTATCCAGTTATCCAGCTCGCAGGATTTTGCCAATTTGAATAACAGGGAAATGGTTTTATCAGTGATGCGATTTTTGGAATAGTCGAACAATATGTCATTCAATTGCAACGAGAAACGATCGAAACGCCCGGAATCTTCCGCAAACATGTCGCGCATGTGAGCATCTTTAATTTCTTCATAATGCTCCATCAATGATTTCCAGACGGGGCTCTTATTCAATTGAGGCATGGGTCTTTCCTGATAGCGATAAGTTGAAGTCATTGATTGTTATGTGCAAATTGCATTCCATTTCCAAATCACACAGATATTTACACGTATTTTGCACATTTATGTATCTTAATGCACTTTTATATACCGATCCGACTTATTGAGCGTTCAATTTTGGTTCATTATTCCAGTATATCGCTGTTAATACCCTGTCGGTTTCCTTATTACTGGCCTGTCTTATGCATAACTGGTTTATACTGGATGCGCAGGGGTGAGTTTTTTGAAGATGACATAGATTTTTATGGTGAATCTTGAAACAGGACAATAGATCATGCTGTGGAATCCTAATAGAATCATAATGAGATTCTGATCAACCCGGAATTTCTGTGGAAGAAATTTCCATCAAGTTATAAAAGCTATGCCACATTAAATGAAAACAATTAAAAATATAATTTTCTTTTGTTTCCCTGATCATCCCGGGATGGAATTTATTCAGAGGCTAGGCAAAAATAAACCAAGAGTAAAAACACAAACGAACATCGGGATGTTGGTTTGTGGTAAAAAATAATTGAAGGCAGGCCATGAGTATCAAAGTAGTAAAAACCACTCCCTTTAACGACCAGAAGCCGGGTACCTCAGGCTTGCGCAAAAAAGTCACTGTATTTCAACAAGCGCATTATCTGGAAAATTTTGTACAGTCCATTTTTGCAGTTGCCAAAGATCTCAAGGGGCAAACTCTGGTGCTGGGTGGCGATGGACGTTATTACAACAAACAGGCAATACAGATTATTCTAAAAATGGCTGCTGCCAATGGTATAGCCAGGGTCATCGTTGGGCAGGACGGTTTACTGTCTACCCCCGCCGCTTCCGCGGTCATTCGCAAATATAAGGCTGTCGGTGGCATAATCCTTTCGGCCAGCCATAACCCGGCAGGCCCCCATGAAGACTTTGGTATCAAATTCAATACCAGCAATGGCGGTCCGGCACCGGTAAGTTTTACCGACCCTACCTACGATTACTCCAAATCCATCAGCGAATACCGCATTTATCAGGCAGATGATGTGGACATCAGTAAACTTGCCCAGCTTCACCTGGGCGAAATGCTCGTCGATGTTATAAACCCGGTTTCTGACTACGCCAACTTAATGGAAAGCCTGTTTGATTTTGATCGCATCAAGGCCTTGTTTGATTCCGGTCTGTTCAGTATGCGCTTTGATGCCATGCATGCCATTACCGGCCCTTACGCCAGGGAAATCATTGTACGTCGCCTCGGCGCCGAATTCGGTAGTGTAATGAATGGTGTTCCTCTGGACGATTTCGGCGGTGGCCATCCTGACCCCAACCTGGTCCATGCCCATGACCTGGTAGCCATCATGAACAGTGGTTTGCATGCCCCCAGCTTTGGCGCGGCCTCTGATGGCGATGGCGATCGTAACATGATTCTGGGGCGCAGCTTTTTTGTCACACCCAGTGACAGCCTGGCGGTATTGGCGGCCAATGCCCATTTATTACCGGGTTACCGCAATGGCCTGTGTGGCGTTGCCCGCTCCATGCCAACCAGTTGTGCCGTGGATCGCGTTGCCGATCACCTGGGCATAGAATGTTATGAAACACCCACCGGCTGGAAATTCTTCGGCAACCTGCTCGATGCCAAAAAGATTAACCTGTGCGGGGAAGAAAGTTTTGGAACGGGATCAGACCATGTTCGGGAAAAAGACGGCCTATGGGCAGTGTTATTCTGGTTAAACCTCATTGCTATCAAACAACAATCTGTAGAACAGATTGTGCGCGAACACTGGGCGCGTTACGGACGTAATTTTTATTGTCGCCATGATTACGAAGCAATTGATAGCAAAATCGCAGATGATTTAATGAAAAATATTGAACACAAGTTCCCACAGCTTGCAGGGCAAAGCACAGGCACTTACAAGATATCAATGTGTGATGATTTTTCCTACACAGATCCGGTTGATAACAGCGTTACCGAGCATCAGGGATTCCGTCTGTTATTTGAAGATGGTTCTCGAATTATTTATCGCTTATCCGGCACCGGTACCGAAGGTGCAACCCTGCGAGTTTATATTGAAAAATATGAACCTGATGTCAGCAAGCACAACCAGCACACACAACATGCGCTGGAAAACTTAATTGCTATTGCAAACAATATTGCCGAGATTAAAGCCCGTACCGGCAGAAACAAACCGGACGTCATTACCTGATTTTGTATCTGGACAGAACAAGTTTAACTAGCCAATCTATTTTGAGAATACAGGCACAATGAAAGAAACCACCTTTGAACTAGAAGTTCGCCCGACCATCCCCGAAAAATTATCCGGGCTAAACATTCTGGCAAGAAATCTGTTGTACAGCTGGGATAGAAATACCCGAGGCTTATTTTATCGCCTGGATGTGGAACTGTGGGAACAATGTGATCACAACCCCAAAGTTTTTCTGCGCCGGGTATCACAACAGGCACTTGATGATGCCGCTGAAGACAATGTATTCCTGGAAGAATATTACCGGGTGATGTCTGCGTTTCATACCTATTTGAATAAAACCAGTTATCATGAAGTTGAAGACCATCTTGATCCACACAAAGATCTCATTGCATATTTTTGTGCCGAGTTTGGTTTCCACGAAAGTTTTCCGATTTATTCCGGTGGCCTGGGAATTCTTGCCGGTGACCATTGCAAAGCAGTAAGCGATCTGGGCATTCCTTTTGTCGCCATAGGCATGATGTACCGCCAGGGATA
>JBFHPZ010000174.1:0-5775 GCA_041592495.1 Gammaproteobacteria bacterium
CCAAGAGCATGATCAAATACAGAGTGATCAGCAATGGGCTTGGACTGTCCACTGGCGAGCTCATTAGTAAAGGCGGCTGCATCTTTCTCCATGACCTTCACGCCAAGACGATCGATAAAGACGAGTCTGGCTTCTTCCATAATA
This sequence comes from Gammaproteobacteria bacterium, assembly GCA_041592495.1. GTDB lineage: Bacteria > Pseudomonadota > Gammaproteobacteria > SZUA-229 > SZUA-229 > JBFHPZ01. Next base: position 145 of record JBFHPZ010000174.1, read on the forward strand.
ATAACTGAGAGTTTTAGGCGCCTAAGTGGCTTATCGGCACTGGTAAATATCTCAAACCAAACACCGGGGCGAACTTCCTGAGGGAGGCTATTAACTTTTTTCAATGCAATGGCTAAGGCCTGGTCTTTTTGGCTTTGCGTTTTACTCGCATTCTCATCCATGAAATTAGAGGTTTTCTCGCCATGATGCTGTGTGTCGTCAAATTGAGTCTCGTCCAGGGTTTTTTGGTAGGTGCGTTTTAGTGACTCAATGGCGGAGAAAATGTGTTCCTTACTTTGTTTGGCTTCTTCCAGTGCTTTGCTGACGGTTTCTACCAGCTGCAAATGATTGTCCTGTAGATATTGCCAGTCTGCTTTACTTTTTAATGGGCGCAAGGAAGCAACAAGTCTTTGCAGGATATTTACGGATTCGTTCCATTGCTTGCTGTCTTTGCCAAAGCGTACAAAGCGATGCAGCATCAGGGTTGACCAGTATTTGAGAACCAGGGGGTGAACGGCTTTAGGCAGCTCTGTTTTACCAACTTGCTTTTGAAGTTCAGTGAGAACTACGTGACGGGCATGTTCAAGTAATATTTGCTTCTGGGTTTGTTTTTCAGTTTGTTCCAGCTTTTCCTTTTCGATATTTTCCAGGCGGTTAAGTGATGCAAGTGCTGTTTTGAAGCTAATAATATTCTTGTCGAAGGTATTGAGCAGTTGTTCGACAATAAGCTGCATGGTTTTATAAACAGTGTTTTCTTTGTCCTCAATCCCTATACCGATATGGGCTATGGTGTCGAGGGTGTGCCTGGCAGAATGTTTGTTGTTATAGAAAAACTTGTGGTCAAGTAAGGCAATTTTAATAACGGGTATTTGCAGCATCAGGAGCAGAGACTTAACCGCATCAGAAATATTGTGGTCGCGTAAAAATGCCCCAAATATCATTTCTACAAAATCGATAGTTCTGCCATCGATCTGGTTCATGGATTTGGTCAGGATGCCTGATTTTTGCTTGGCCATACTGTTAAGCAGGGCTTTCTTGAAGTCATCCGTATTGATATTGGTCATGCGACCTGGGATGTATTCTGCGCGGTAACTCGGCTGTAATTTAGATAATGCTTCAATGACTTCTGCGCGATTGAAACAGTTTTTTCGACTGGCGGCAGCAGCGGCTGTGCGGGATCGCTCAGCGTTTGAGTCTTCTTTATTCAGATATTCACTAATAACTCTGGATAGTAATTCTCTGTGATTAGCAGAATCGCTGTTCATATCTTGTTCTGGGGCGAAATTGTCAGTACTCATGTTTCAGTCCTACTTTACCTGGACGTGTATACATGATGAGCACATTGGATAAGGGTGACACCCAATCAAGCCAATAAAAAAATACAGTATTCAGGCTTTACATAGTGCGCATCTTCTTGGCAGTTTTGACTGCGGGATGCTTTTAACATTTAAGGGCAACATTTGGATACGGAATCCGTGCCGTGTGTTGGTAAAGATTACTCCCCCAAATGGGTGGCAGGTGTGAGCTGGTTCACAAAATTCAAGCTGCTTTGTATCGGGTCGGCTTTATGGGGGGATTTTCCCGGTTATGTATATGCCAGATCTCTATCTGGCGGCTGCCAGTGAGCTAATGACATTGCTCAGGGCGTAATCAAAAACCGAATGATCAGCAATTGCCTGTGATCTATTGCTAACCAGTTCTTCCAGGAATTCCTCGGCATCTTTTTCCATTTGTTTCACGCCGAGTCGATCTACAAATATTAGCCTGCCTTCGTCCATGATTAATACAGAGAGCTTGAGCCTTCTTAACGGGCTGGATTCACCATTATAAAGCTCAAACCATACGCCTGGTTTAACTTCACGTGGAAGTTTTGCCATGTTTTCACGGGCAATTCGGGCCTTTTCTTCAACAGGGTTGGGTTCAATAGTCTGGGCTTTAATGTCAGGAAGGTCATCGAAGCTGCCTGTGTCATAGATGTCAAGAGTGTTCTCGCCATCATCGGATAGCAGATCAGGATTGGCAGAAGCAAGGCTGAGCAATTCGCTTATAAGTTGCTCATGTATTTCACAAAGCGCATTAATGGCATTATCAATTTCAGATTTGTCCTGTCGGGTATTGTGTAAAATAGTTCTTGTGGTCTCTGCAAGTGTAATTAGTTCGTTGTGATAGTTTTGTATATCGGCGCACTTCATTGGCTGCAGTGACTGCAGAAGCTGATCCAGCATGCTAATCGCTTCATTCCATTCATGGCTGTTTTTGCCATGACGCAAATAACGATGAAACATGAGTGTGGACCAGTGTTTCAATATCAACGGCTGAACAGGTTTTGGGATAGTGGTGTTTTGAGTGTGATGCTTCAACTCGTTTAATACCACCTGACGTGCATGCTCCTGCAATACGTGTTTTTGTGTTTGCTTTTCGTTCTCTTCAGTTATATTGCTGTGTAGAAGTGTGATTTCGTTTAGTTTGCCCAGTGCGTTCTGGAAACTGATGACGTCGACATCAAATTCCTCGAGAATATCATTAACAACCTGTTCTACCTGCTGGTACATGTCATCTGATTTGTCTGTAACACCTTTGGTCATGTCAGCGATAACATTTAATACCATTCGCGCAGGATGGTTTCCCTTGGCAAAGAAAGCCTCGTCAAGCATGGCGGCCTTAACGACCGGAATTTGTAATCTCAGGATGAGGTTGGTAACTGCATCAGAAATGCTTTGATCTTCAACGATCACTTCAAACAGCATTTCAATTAAATCGATTGTTTTCTCATCAACATGGTTGACCTGTTTGGTTACAGCGCCTCCATGGTGCCTGCCCATGCTGGATAAAAGTGCCTGTTTAAAATTTGCCAGGTCAATCTGATTGGTTTGGGCCAGGGTGAAGGTGTTGTCTTTTTGCAGGCCGGAAAGTGCTTTAAGCACATCACGGCGATCATAATATTGTGTAGAGCTTGATCCGTGTGTTGCTGTTATGGAGCCAGCAAATGCTCCGGCTGATCCTGTGTTTTGTACCGGATTGGTACCATGGAGAAAGTCTTGTATAACCTGTTGTATGTTGCTTGCAGGAAGTGCATAAGACCTGTTTGGTTGTCCGCTTATTGTGCCTTGCTCATAAGGGTTTCCTGTGGGCATAGCGGGCGGAGAAGTTTCTGCTCTGGTATTTGATGGTGACTGTGGGCGACTGACGCTGCTGCCCAGTTTAATTTGCGGCAGTATTCCGGCATCGATTAGTAATTTGTTGATAGCCTGATAGACATCAGGCAGTTGTGAGCAAACCTGTTGATCGAACAACTTGTAAAGAATCAGTTTGTTTTTAGTGTCCAGATCAATGGTGTCCAGTGACTGTTGAAAGGCTTCGCAAATATGTCTTGGAATTAAAGCCTGCTTATCGAAAACATGTATGGATTTCATTGCCAGCACTTCAATGCGTGCTTCTAGATGATTGACGGATTCACCGCACAGATTCATCACCTTGGAATGCATGGTAGAAATAGCCACCATTTCTTCCATGGTGTCCTGGTCTACCAGAGATAATTCTTCCTCATCAAATGCAATGCTGTCTGTTGACAGGTTTATGACAGGTTTCAGATAGGTTTCCAGTGCTTCTGAAAAGCGCTGGTTGATATTCTGTCGTTCCATGCGAATCAGGCGCATGGTATCAAAATAATGATTTTGTTCTTCGTTGCTATCGGCGTTTTCAGCAAACTGAAACAGTATGTCGTCCGCGCTATTAAGCATCTGACTCATAAGATCAGAGAGTTTTTCGCTCAGGGTGGTTTTGATTTCCTGAAGCAATGTCTGGTATTTGTCATTCCTGGGTGAATTGGCCGTTTCAAACGTGTGAATTTTGGCGCTCATGTCTCAAGTCCTGGTCAATGCGGGCTAAACCATTACATGATGGGCACTGCAAATATGCTGATGAGTCTCCATGCCATTGAGAATATGGCCGGTTCCAAAGTGCGCATCTCCGTGGCAAATCTATTTGCCGGAGGCTTTTGACATTTGGTGGTTTACATCAGAATAATGCAAACGCATGAAAACAGTATAGAACACTCACCTGAAAGGGGGGTACAAAATTGGATTATTTGTACAAAATATTGGCTGGGCGGTATTTTGTATTGGAATTTAGCCCCTGGCGCCCAAAGCATCTGGGGCAAAACCGGGGGAAATAGTGGCCAGAATAAGGGTATAGGGCTCTATACCCGAGGACAAATGATGTCCAGCACCTCACCCGCCTGCTCCCAGGCTTTGTCCATTATTTCGGGCAGTATGTTCAGGTTAATGCCGGTTACCTTGAGGGTTTCCCGTACGAACGTGGGGTGATCATCCAGCAAATGCTCATTGATGTCTGCATCGGGACCTATGGTATTCACCACGCAGTCAGCAATGTGAACTATGGCGGTTTCCATCGGGTGTTTACGGGCCTGTAAGGGTGTGTGGTGGTTGCTGATTACGTCTTTCAGGGTATCGGCCAGTTGCCATGCATCCATCAGGGCGCCACCGACATCGGCATGGGTGAAGCCAATGAGTTCTTTTTCGGCCTTGAACACAGCGCCATCGGAGTCCGCAGCCCTTAGCAGTACTTCCTGGGAAAGTTCCGGTTCCTTGTAATAAAGCACCAGCTTGCCGATATCATGTAATAAGCCGGCTACGAAAAGACGCTCCCCATGGAGGATATTGCAGTGCTTTGAGAGCAGGCGGGCCACAATGCCGGTATGAATGCTGTGACGCCAGAATACATCTATATCTACCAGCTGATTGGGCACGCGTTTGAAGGCATCGACCGCCGATGTCGCCAGAATCAGGTTTCGCAGGTCTTCCTCGCCAATAACCATCACGGCCCGGCTGACCAGCTCGATCTTGACCGTCAGAGCGTAGTAGGCGCTGTTCACAATGCGCAAAATACGGGCAGTGAGTGAAGGGTCATGGCTGATGACATCACCCAGTTGTTTGGCATCATGCCGGGGATCATCCATTACCTGGTTCACACGTATAAAAATCTCAGGTAAGGAAACCAGTTTGATAACGCCTTTTACGAGATCTTCAGGTCTTTTGGGCATTTTTCTCTCCATGAGATGGGTAATTATTTAGTGAGAGCCTGTTTCATAAACTCGGGCGTCGCACTGCAAGCGCGATGAACATCCACATTGTAATAATGAGTGATAAAGGACTTGTTTTCCACATCCTGTATGCGGAATTGCGGAATTGGCTGGTCTTTGCAGGCCAGAGTCGTAGTCCACCAACCCGAAGGATAGGTGCACTGTGGGAAGTGCAGGGTACGGGCTTCCTTGAAACCGGCTGCCGCAAGTGCCTTATGAATATGGCTTATCAGCTTCATATGAAACAGGGGGGATTCCGACTGACCGGTGATAATACCGCCGGTTTTCAGGGCACGGTGACAGGCTTCAAAAAACTCTTCCGAGAATAATACTGCTGCGGGGCCTTCCGGGTCGCTACCATCAACAATAATGACATCATAGGATCCCGCCGGGCAGTTTTTCACCCAGTTAATGCCATCATCGAAACGGATGTTAGCCCTGGGGTCGTTATTGGATTCGCACAGCTCGGGGAAAAACTGTTCCGACACGCGGGTTACACGCTCATCGATTTCCACCATATCGACCTGTTTGACTTCCTTATGTTTGAGCAC
>JBFHPZ010000175.1:0-5763 GCA_041592495.1 Gammaproteobacteria bacterium
ATTCTCACCGGCAAAGTGGTTGGCGACCCGCCTGTATCTCCGGCAGTTATGACATCCCGATTTCTGGACGATGTCATCAGTTTCCTGCAACAAATTTCCAGCAAACCACCACACCAGCCCTGCGAGTTCCACAAACGGCCACAAACAGATCAAGAAGGCGCCTACCATGACATGGCGGAATTATTTGGATTCAGTGGTCAACATCAGACACATGATTACAACTGCCCGCTTACTGGCGACCACAATCATTTAAATTGCCTGAACCAGTTCGCCAATGTACTCAATCATTTCTTTTATGGCGAGCATCCAACACGGACCAGTTATTATCACCATGAAAACATTATTGAGAACATAAAAGCAGCACGCACGGTATACACAGGGAATTATGTTTTCAAGGCGGAAGCCCTGAAGTATTTTATTCCCTTTGCCACTTTGCGACTCAGAATGGCGGGACCCGTGCTTGGCCGAATAATTAAATCTGAACTTTCAAACCGGTTTGTATCCGCCAACCTGCCCATGCTGCATAAACGAACCGTTGAAGATACGGGACAATCGGGATACCGGCCAGGCATTGAACAACAATCACACCTCATGGATTTATCAGGTGAATTCGAGCGCCAGTTTTTTGGTGACATCATGCTCTTCACTGTTGAAAAGCTAATGGATTCCGGTTTTTCGTTGCACGATACCTCTGGTGAACAAATCAACAACATTATTACAACAGTTGAAAACACCATTCTGCAGAAGTACCTGAACAAACACCATGAAATCAACCTTAAACTTGAACAGGCTTCATCATTTTTTCAACAACCGAATCATTGGTGGAACTCCACAGCCGAAACCAAAACGGCCATGGCCAAAATTCAGTTATTCTTCGACAATATTGCACATAATTTCGGCCAGGATTCCACAGCTTACAAACTGCTTTGTTCCAAAGATGTGCGGCAGAAACAACTAAAACACATTGTAGAAGCGATTACCCATTACCAGACTGATCGGGCATCCTGGGAAAAAATACTCACTACGATGCAATAACTTTACTGGATCGATAAATTCATGATACGCGTCGACCGCGATAAATCACATTTTTTTGTGGCCCTGAACTGGTTTCAGCTACAGTTTCTTCATCTTGACCAACCGGCTTAGGCGTTTCCACCGTTACCACCTGACCACGATAAATACGTGCAGCCGATGTTTGTTTTTCAATGGCCTGTCCTTCCGTTGAATCTGACTCCCCAGGTAACAATTGCTTCATTAAATTGTTGGCACATTGTTTTAATTCATCGGATATTGATTGTGCAGCATAGGCAAACACTCGTGCCATAACTTGCTCGTCATCTAGTTGAATACGAACCCCAAATTCCTTTTTTATAATTCTCTGGCTTTGCATCATTAAGCGAATGCTTTCTCGAGACAGTGAAATTGACATCCTGGGCCCCCAATGCAATCGATCGTTACAGGAAAATAAGATATTGCTAATATGCAACTCGTGTGCCGATTATCCATGTATCACATTTATTGATTAAATTGTTCGTAATTACAGGCACATAGCGCCGGTGCTGAAGTTGAATGAACGAAGAGCGCATTCATGTTTGCACTCCAATTAATCATTGGCCGACCATTTTAGTGCAACAAACCGTTTTAAATTCAATACTGGGCCATTGAAATACCGGCACAAAGGACAATCCATACAGACTCACTGAGATAAACAAAACAGGCATTGAACCTGGCATGAAATTATGACGGGAAGTTTGTTGTGAAACACTGATAAAAAATTATTGTTGTCTCGGGAATTTCTGACTAATCTTCAAGCCCGGATATGTACTTATTAATTCAAGTTTTGCTTTATGCAAGCTGGCCACAGCCTGCACCAGGCTAAGCCCTAAACCATTGCCCGGCGCATGACGCGAACTCTCAAGCCGCACAAACTTCTCCAGCACATGGTTTTTTTCTGCATCCGGTATACCGGGGCCTGTATCTGACACAGATACTTCCACATAATTAGCAGTGGTTTGTATCTCCAGCAAAATAGTGCCACCTTCCGGCGTGTATTTGATTGCATTTTCTAGCAAGTTACCAAAGGATTGAGCTAGCAAATCACGACTGCCATCAATCATTGCAGCATCGCCATTATGTACTTCAAACACCTGCTGTTTGTCCTCGGCGAGGGGCTTATATAGATCCATTAAATCCAGAGCCAGTTGATGTAAATCGACCCGGCCCCACAAACTGCGGTGATTTCCGGCTTCTGCCTGTGCAATACCCAGCAGTGCATTGAATGTTTTAATTAATACTTCGATATCATCAACGCTTTGCTGCAACACCTGACGGTATTCATCTTCACTACGGGGCTCCAGTAATGTCACTTCCATCTGGTTACGCAATCTAGTGAGGGGACTACGTAAATCATGGGCGACATTATCGGTGACTTCGCGAATACCCCTGATCAGCTGCTGGATACGATCCAGCATGGCATTGAGTCGGTTTGCCAGTGTATCGAACTCATCCTGTTTGTTGCTTACGGGGACTCGCAGGGATAAGTCACCCGCCATGATGTCACTGGCCGTCGCACTGATGATATCCATACGTTTGACAATTTCACGCCCCACCAGGACGGCAATAAGCACTGCAAACATCATGGCAATACCCATGGCCTCAATCAGAAATTCAGATAACTCCAGAAGTGATTCGGCCTGTTCAACATTTCGCGCCAGAAGTAATCGACTACCATCATGGAGTTTTATAGCGACCACAGGCCAGTAGGCATCATCATTATGAATTTCCCTGGGTATGACTTCATCATTCACCCAGACACCCTGAGTCTTGCTGTCAAACGCTATCTCAACATCTTCCGGCCAGTCGTAAAGATTACCCGCCAGTTTTTTTCCATCCGCCGAAAGAAGTAAATAAATATGTTCAGGTAACAACTGCGCCTGATTAATGTGATCAATCATTTGTTGTGAAGCCGACGCTCCATACATTTGTTGCAGAACAAGCAATTCACTTTCCAGTTCATGACTTATCTGTTCATCAATATGACTGGAACTGATCCAGTACAGCGCTCCCAGCACCAGTGAAACCAGTAGCCCATACAGCAGTACCAGTTTTATGGCCAGCCTGACGGCAGTCGTCCGGATCAATCTGAGTTCAGGGCGTTTCACTTAGTTTGTACCCCGCACCTCTTACCGTGTGTAACAAAGGCGGATTAAATCCCTTATCAATCTTGCTACGTAATCGACTGATCTGAACATCGATAACATTGGTTTGTGGATCAAAATGAAAATCCCATACATTTTCCAGCAGCATGGTTCGGGTAACCACCTGATCTGCATGGCGCATTAAAAATTCCAGCAGACGATATTCCCGAGGCTGCAGGCGTATGGGTTTATCCCCTCGATAAGCACATTGTTTATGGATATCAATGACCAGATCGGCGAGCTGTAATTGCTGTTCCAGTCCGCTGTGTTGCTGACGTCGAGTCAATGCCTCCAGTCGCGCCAGTAATTCACTGAAGGCATAGGGCTTAACCAGATAATCATCACCACCCGCATGCAAACCCGTGACACGGTCATCCACTTCGCCCAGTGCCGAGAGCACCAGCACAGGTGTAGCATTGTTGTCAGCACGCAACATACGAATGATGGTTAAACCATCACGGCGCGGCAACATTCTATCCACCACGATCACATCATAATGACCACTTAATGCCAGATGCAGGCCATCATCTCCATCGGCTGCGTGATCTGTCACATGACCGCACTCCTCAAGACCTTTAATCAGGTATGTCGCTGCCTGAACATCATCTTCAATTAACAATATATGCATATTTTAATCATAGCCGGATCAAATCAATTCGCCATTACGATTTGGTAATGTTCTGGTAAGCAAGGCGAAAGGTCGCAACTGAATAATGGAAGAGTGGAAGCAGTTTACCACCCCGATAAATGTCTTAGGAGAAAAGACCATGAAACCAACGATCTTACAACTAACTGCGACGATGTTTTTGCTAACGTGCATGAATCTGGCATCTGCTGGTGGATGGCAAAAATATCAAAATGATGACTATTGCAGTCAGACCACAAACGCAGCCTTCAAGGCCTGTCGCAATGATGTCAATGATAACTTCTGGGAATCAAAAGGTATCTGCATCAATATATCGGATGACCTGGAACGCCGGGATTGCTATACCGACGCCAGGCAGGAACTACGTGACGGATTTGCATTATGTTATGAGCAGAGCGAGGCACGTGACGACGTTTGCGATGCCCTCGGCGAAGCACGTTATGATCCTGAAATTGATCCTGCCAATTTTGTTAATCCTCTAACCATTGGCGATACGACAGCAGCCAATACCTTTATGCCTTTAGTTCCTGGATTCACCCGTATTTATGAAGCAGGCGATGAAACCGTCACTGTAACAGTTACCGATGAAACCATTGAAATAATGGGTGTCACCTGTATCGTGGTACGTGACACTGTCGAAGAAAATGGCGAAGTGATTGAAGATACCGTTGACTGGTTTGCACAGGATATCTACGGCAATGTCTGGTATTTCGGTGAAATCTCCAGCAACTATGAAGATGGATTACTCGATAACCTGGATGGCTCATGGATGGCAGGCAAGGATGGCGCCAAGGCAGGCATTGTCATGAAAGCAGCACCGCAAGTGGGTGAAGTATATCGACAGGAATGGGCATTAGCAGAAGCTGAAGACATGGGCGAAGTGCTAAGCACATCAGCAACAGAATCAGCACCTGCAGCGAGTTGCAATGATGATTGCCTGTTAACCCGCGACTTCACACCGCTGGAGCCTGATGTCAGTGAACGTAAATTTTATGCCCCGGGTATCGGCGTCATTGTTGCCTATGACGTTGATGAACCAGACAATAGAGAACAACTCATTGAATATCATTATTAATTGAGTTTTTAAAATAGAACTAGCGCAAGACTCCATTTATCTGTCGCTAGCTTGGCCGGTGAAGTTTATTCTTCACTGGCCTGTTTTGTCTTGCTGAACCATAATGAACATAACAACAAAAAATATGCAGGCTAGTTAACCATGCCGCTATCTATAAAAACATTCATATCACTCAGCCTTATCGTGATTTTTCTGACGCCCCTGGCTTCCAATGCGGAAGACATCACCAGACGTTACAGAACACTGGAAGAAAGACGAGATGCAGGACAGAAGCATGAACTTGCCGAATGGCTATACCTGTCCCCCTTAATTGAACTGGAATATATAAGACAAACATTAAAACCCTATAATCTCGACTATTCAACCACAACAGAAAACAGCAAAACATTACAACTTGATATAGAACTAATTCCCACTGACAATTTCACAGCCCAGATCGTTTATGAATACGACGATGTATTAAATAAATTTTTACTGGATGAAGCATTAATTGAAATAGAGCTCGATGACTTCAAACTTGAAGCCGGAAAACTCTATTTACCATTTGGCGAATATTATAGTCGGTTTGTTACCGGCCCCCTGCTGGAATTCGGTGAGACTCGCGGCCGCTCTATCATTGCATCCTATGAGCCGGATGACCACTTCGAAGCTGCCCTGTATGTTTTCAAAAGCAAAAAAGAACACATCACATTTAATAACAACGCACTTGACTGGGGTTTCTCAATTAACTTTTCACCCATGGAGTCTGTCACCACCGGTTTAAGTTACCTGTCGGACCTGGCTGAATCCGATGAACAATTACTCGACGAAAATATCCTATATCAGCAACGCGTCGATGCTATTTC
>JBFHPZ010000176.1:0-5708 GCA_041592495.1 Gammaproteobacteria bacterium
AGGCTCCAAGCGCTAAGTTAGAACTTTGAGTCTGCAAAAAATATAAAAAAGCCGCTTTTACAGCGGCTTTTTTATTGGCTGGTTAGCCGCCTGATTAGAGCGGGATAACAGCAGGCTCACTTCAAGCTAAATAATATTCATTTAAATTTCTGCCCACATACGCACCAGATTGATATAGGTGTGATCTATTTTCAGCACCTCACCATCATCAGGATATTTTTTCTGCAAGGTTTCCCGGGTCTGATGCAGGTTAAATAATAACTCCCGCTTTTGCGGGTCACGAATCATGCTTTGCGCCCAGGTGACGGCGACCAGTCTCACGCCATCGGTGACTTCAGCAACATGATGCAAACTGCCTGAAGGGTATGTGATTGCATCACCGGCTGCCAGTTTGACTTTCTGGTCACCAAATTGGGTGCGTATGACGGTTTCTCCTCCCTGATATTCATCCGGTGAATTTAAAAAAACGGTGGTGGATACATCTGTGCGATAGCGGCCACCCATGGGGCCCATGACTGGATCATCCACATGATCGCCATAAAATTTGCCTTTTACATAACGGGCATAAAAAGGTGTGGCAACACGGTGTGGCAAAACAGCAGCCTGATAAACGGGGTGGTTGTATAAACCATTCATAACCAGATTATTTAGTTGCGCCAGCACCTGGGCATTTTGCGGAATCTCTTCGTTATTTTTTACTCGACGTGCAGTAACACCGGCGGATAACCTGCCATCTGAAAAACGTGAGTTATCCAGAATTTCACGAATGGTTTTTAATTGATCCTGATTGATAACGCCAGGAATAGCGACAAGCATAATAACTCCCAATGTGTTTCGGGGTATAGGTCAGAAGGCATCTGATATAATGCCATTTTCCATGAACTAAGAAATATTATCCAATGATTTTAAATATTAACGTTGACGATGAATACTTTGAGCTTGATGTGCCCCAGGCGCTGCTTGATGAGGTACAGCCCATCATTGCAAACATGGATAAAGAATTTGATCAGGGATGCCAGCTGGGACGTTTCTGGTTGGATAATCCGACAGATGAGCAACGATGCCAGATTGCAGCCAATAATATCGTTAACTGCATGCACACTGAAAATAAACGCATGTTTTACCTGATGGCGGCTTATATACTGACCAAGTTTCCAAACATCAAGGCTGTTACCGTGAATAGCGATCTGGAAATTCACGAGATTGATATTCATATCTAGAGTGACTGATGGCTGAATTATTTTCCATGAAATCGCCATTGATGATACGTTTCCCGAATGGGAAAAAACATATCATGGCGGAATATTTCAAACATCCCAGTGGTTTATTGTTTTTTGACGTTTTCTGGAATCAGATTGGTGATGAAGCCATACATCTTGTTGAGGGTGAATATAAAGGTGATGGCCCCTGGAAGGTGGGGGACTGTGTGATTCATGTACTGGGTTGTCATGGCACAGACGCAGAATTGGCAAATTTATTTTCAGAGTGGCAAACCTACAGACAAATGAGCAATGATTATCCTTCTCCTGATGAAATATTGAAACTGGCGCAGAAGAAAGGAGCTATTAACTGAGGTGCTTTGTCATTTTGAAATGCTGAATGCAGTCAAACAATAAATGTGACTTTTCCACTAACGAATAACCGGCTCGCTGATAAAACCCAACGGCATTTTCCCTGGCATGAAGCATAATGTCTTTTGCGCCATTCTTTGCAGCATAATGCTCCAGCTCATCGAGTAGCTTTTTTCCTATGCCCTGGTTTTCATGCTCCGGCGTCACAGCCATATAACGTATTTGTGCCTGGTTGTCGGCGATGAAATGTAATCTGCCACAGCCAATCACATTACTCTGTTCATCCGTTGCCATGACATGATAAGAGTTCTCTTCCAGATCATCTTTTTCACTTCCCTTTGGCTGGTTCCAGGGCTTGCGTAGCACACGCCAGCGAAGATCAAAATAGTGTTCAAATTCCTTTGCAGACTCTGGTGAAGTGATTATGGTTTTCACGATAAAGCGCTATGTATCACGACGTGGTGTCATGCGAAGCTGACCCGTTCTTGCGTGTGAAGGTGACACGCGATTCAACGTGCGCAGCACACAAACCTGCCTGGGTCATGCGAAGCTGACCCAGGTAGTAGCCACATACTTAACACCTTTCTCCAACGGCGAATTACGATGTTCATGTGTCCAGAATGGTGGAAACAAGGCCAGCGCACCCTGTTTGGGTTGTATGGCAACATCCTGAAACATAAATTCAGTAGCGCCACCGGGACCGGGTACATCATTTAAATACCACAGGGCAACCAGTTGGCGATCGGCAAAATCATGGCTGCCACCATCAATATGCCAGTGATAATATTCTCCTTCACTGGTACGTTGCATAGCATAACCGACATCCTTGAAGGGGCCTTTGAAAAATGGAAAGGCATCGGAGAATTCTCGAATGGCTGCACTCAGGGAACGAAATAATTCCTTGTTAATATCGCGCCAGTGTTCGTGGGCACTGATGGCGATGTCAGTGGATTTTTTTATGTTCTGGTTTTCGTGAAAATCCTGTCCAATTCTACCTTTGTATTGATCTTCGGGTTGGGCTTCGAATCGACGAATCATTTCTTTGCATATATCAATAGGTAAAGCGTTTTCTTTCAGGTAAATAAAACTACCGGGTTTGACTTCTTTTATGGTTGTGAGTGAATTGCGTTGTGTTGAATCGTGATACATGAAATTTGCCCGTGAGAAATTCGAAATAGTGTAGGGATTTGAATCTAGAGATAATTGCTTTTTATCAATAACTCCATATGGTGGTGGCTTTCATCGCCATATTTTTTGTGCAGTTTCATTAATGAATGCGCCAGGTTCAGCCAATGTTTTTTGGCTTTATTGATTTGTTTTTTTATTGGTGAAGTATCTTTATCCACCAGCCATTCCATATAAGCATTCATCAAGCTTGGGAAGATAAGCTTGCGCATGCTGCTCAGGTTGGCAAAGTAAAAATGTATTTGTGCCGGGTCGTCGCGTTTGAGCAATTCAGGTAAGGTGGAAAGCGCATCAGCAATATGGTCACGTACTGCTCGCGCCATGATTTCAGCTTGAGAATGCGGTAAATTTGCCACCATGTTTTCCCATTCATCACTGAGTAATTGTCCTGCCATGATTTCACCAATTTCATGCTGGATAATGGTGTCGATTTCGGTGTCGGTCATTTTATCCAGTGACTCTTGCGGCTGATTCTTGAAATCGTAAAAAGCCAGTGCTCTTGCCAACGGGTTTTCAGCATTATACCAGTGGGATTCTTCATATTTTTCCCAGATAAATCGACGCAGAGACTCGCGGCGAATGAATACACATTTGTCCTGGGCCATGCCGGGTGGGGCCGCCAGGTCCCGAGCCAGTTCATGACCGGATACATACAAGGTGTAGTCATCCAGATGCTCGGTTCGCTCCAGTTCGGCGAGAAAAAATACCGGTTTGCCATAAAGGCCATAACCGCCGCTGTAAACCAGGCCAGACGGATTAATCTGCTGGTTTATCAGTTTTGATTCGTAGGGATCATATACTTTGTCGTTAATCATGAGTGAAGCAATGCTCTGGTTTTCGATTTCATTCCACAGGGCTTCGCGTTCAGTCAACCAGGCGCCTATATTTTCGTTGGACAGGGATACGCCAAACGGTTGTTGTGTTTCCCAGCGATAAAATTCGCGCATTTTTAACAGATATATACACAAGGTGTAGTTGCCGGCATAAACAGCATCTGAAATATGGCAATTATTCTGTACAATGCGCTGAAGATCATTCATGACAACAATACCCTATGGATAAAGCATATAATTCCTGAGCAAAATAGTATACTATTTTGCTTCCCCCGTAAGCCTAATCAACCAATTAGTTTCGAGGTTTTTGTGAGACTCCGTATCAACACCAAATGGCATAAACAGGGCAAGGAAGTTTCCATTGAAGAACGTGCCAATACCCTGGCCTTTATAGTCTGGAAAATTGCTGCAGCCCTTGTGCTGGACATGGAAAACGAAAACTTTCAGACCGATTCCCAGTCTATGCGCCTGGACGTAATTAAGGAAGCCTGCGCTTTTCTGGTCTCTGTAACTGACCGCCTGGTCGCAAATCAGCTAAGCCAGGAAGAGCGGCAGGAACTCATTACCAAAATGGCACTAAAATTAGTGAAAACCTATCAGGAAAACAGTGAAGACCTGCTAGGCAAGGGTAAGGATTACCAATCCGATTTTATTTCCATGTTCAATGATCGCATGTCCAGTTATGCCGAATGCGGCTGGAATGATGAAAAGAATGAACCGGGTTTTCAGTACAAACGCGTATTTGGTGATGCAATCAGTTTAGTTATGGGTGAACGTGATAACAAATGGATTACCACCCAGATTATTGAAATCGAAGTACCCCTGATGCTGACTAACCTGAAAAAGGGCAAGGCGCAGATGCTGGATGGTGAAACCGGTGAGAGTGAAGACCTTGTACGTGAATTACGCAAGGTTAACCGAGGTGATGAATAGTTTCTGGCAGGTATTAAGCTAACAAAAAAGGCCGGTTAAACCGGCCTTTTTTATGCTATCTGGAAGTCAGATTACTTCTTGAAGTTAGCAGCGTTGTCAGTGGTCTTGGCGCGACCATCTTCAAAGCCGGCTTCATAGGCTTCGTTCACCCGCTGTTCTTCGCGGATAGGGTTCATCAGGTAACCGCCTTGCCAACCCTGAATGTATTCTGGGTCAACACCGTCTTTTTCCAGCTTAACTACTGTATCGTAATATTGTTGGTTCATAGCTTACTCCTGGTAGATGCCATATTCGCTGGGTACCCAACGATGAAATAATCTCTTAATGAATGCGACATTATAGCCGATTCTGGATGCGCGGTAGTATATAGATAGTCGTCAGGCGGCTGTATATCCCTATCGGGGGGTATTTGGGGGAAGTGTATTTCTAAATGAGAATTATTCTCCCCATATGGGATATTGTGTATGATGCC
Organism: Gammaproteobacteria bacterium; assembly: GCA_041592495.1. Taxonomy (GTDB): domain Bacteria; phylum Pseudomonadota; class Gammaproteobacteria; order SZUA-229; family SZUA-229; genus JBFHPZ01. Next base: position 4,995 of record JBFHPZ010000176.1, read on the forward strand.
TATTACGTTAGGCTTATACTCCCCACACTGCTAGTGAGCGAGATATTATCATGACTGATACTGAACAACCCACCTATATCGACCCGGCTTTGGCCAGCGGTTTCGCGGCTTTTGAATCGAAAAATTTTAGTCACGCCATGCGCCTGCTGATGTCGTTTGCCGAACAGGGTAATGCAGATGCACAGCATCGAGTCGCCATCATGTATCAAAATGGTCTGGGTGTTGTTGCCAGTGATGAACGTGCCTACAAGTGGATGAAAGCTGCTGCGGACCAGGGGTATCCCATAGCTCAACATGGCCTGGGCTTTATGTACCTGGAAGGTGAATGTGTTGAGAAAAATACTGAAGAAGCTGTGAAATGGTTTCAGAAAGCCGCGGAACAGGGTTTGATAGGCTCATTGACTACACTGGCGATGATGTATGAAGAAGGTCGCGGTGTTGAAAAAAACCCGGAAGAAGCGCAACGCCTTTACAAATTGGCCGGATTTTAATCTTTCCCGATATAGCCAGTTCGGATAATCCCACAACATCACCAATGTTACGGTGTTGTCATTGTTATAGAAAATATTTGTAAAAACAGGAATTTGCATGCGTCCAGCTAAATTACTTGTTGTACTTGATCGTGAATTTAACAGCACTGAAAGTGGTCACCATACCCCGGTCATGTTATGGGGGCCGCCTGGGGTAGGTAAATCCCAGATAGTGGCCCAGGTG
>JBFHPZ010000177.1:0-5686 GCA_041592495.1 Gammaproteobacteria bacterium
ATGCCCGGCAAGCAAATGGCGATCGATGCCGATCTCAATACCGGCCTGATTACCCAGGACGAGGCACGCCAGCGGCGCGAGGAGATTTCGCAGGAGGCGAGCTTCTACGGCGCGATGGACGGTGCCAGCAAATTCGTTCGTGGTGATGCCGTCGCCGGTATCCTGATACTGATAATCAACATTGTGGGCGGTCTCAGTATTGGTATGGCGCAGCACGATATGGCGCTGGCGGATGCGGTACGCAATTACACCTTGCTCACCATCGGTGACGGCCTGGTGGCCCAGATTCCTTCGCTGTTACTGTCCAGTGCCACCGCCATCATCATTACCCGTGATTCCGGCAAGCATGACCTGGGAGAGCAGGTGTTTTCCCAGATGTTCAAAAACACCAAGGTACTGTGGGTGACAGCCGGCGTCATCGGTTCTTTTGGCGTGATTCCCGGCATGCCGAATCTTGCCTTCCTGACCCTGGCTTCCCTGGTTGGTGGTGGTGCCTGGCTGCTGGATAAACAGAAACAGGAAGTGGTCTTGAAAGAACAGGTGCAACAAAAGGTGGCCCCTGCCAAGCCGGCGGAGCCCAAGGAACTGTCCTGGGATGATGTACAGCCGGTGGATTTGATTGGGCTGGAAGTAGGCTATGGCCTGATTCCCATGGTGGATCGCAAGCAGGATGGCCAATTGCTGAACCGTATCAAAGGCGTGCGCAAGAAATTGTCCCAGGATCTCGGCTTCCTCATCAGCCCGGTGCATATACGCGACAACCTGGATCTTAGCCCCAATGCCTATCGCATTACCCTGATGGGCGTACCGGTGGGGGAAAGCAGTGTCTATCCCGATCGTGAAATGGCCATTAATCCCGGTCGAGTATTTGGCGAATTAAAGGGTGTGAAAACCACCGATCCCGCCTTTGGACTGGAAGCCGTGTGGATTGATCCCGGCCAGCGTGACCATGCCCAGACCCTGGGTTATACCGTGGTGGATCCCACCACCGTGATCGCCACCCATCTTAACCAGCTACTCCATGACAATGCCCAGGAATTGCTGGGTCATGAAGAAGTGCAGCAGCTACTGGATAAATTGGGCCGGCAGTCACCCAAGCTGGTGGAAGATCTGGTGCCCAAGCTGATGCCATTGAGCGTGGTGGTGAAAGTGATGCAGAACCTGCTCAGTGAAGGCGTGCCGGTACGGGATATTCGCACCATCGCCGAAGTGCTGGCAGAGGTGGGAGGTCGTACCCAGGATCCACAGGAATTAACCTCTGCTGTGCGTGTCGCCCTTGGTCGTTCCATTACCCAGAAACTGATTGGCCTGGAACGGGATTTGCCGGTCATTACCCTGGAACCGGCTCTGGAGCAACTACTGATGCAGTCCGTTCAGGGTTCGCCCCAGGGATCGCTGGGTATTGAGCCAGGTATGGCGGATCGCATGTTCAAGTCGCTGCAGGATGTCACTCGCAAACAGGAAATGGCTAATCAGCCGGCCATTCTGGTGGTGGCACCGCCGCTACGGTTGTGGCTGGCACAGTTGGTGAAACATTCTGTCGCGGGACTCAGTGTCCTGTCCTATAGCGAAATTCCGGATAACAAAAATATTAAAGTCGTGGCTGCCATCGGCGCGAATGGAGGAAAGTAACCCATGAAAGTGAAACGTTTTATTGCTGAAGATATGCGAACCGCACTGCGGGATGTCAGGGAAGAGCTGGGTGCCGATGCGGTCATATTGTCCAGCCGCAAGCTGGATCACCAGGTGGAAATCCTGGCCGCCATGGATTACGACGAGCAGTTGATTAACCAGGCGCTGGATGAAACTAAAATTCAGCAAAAGCCGGGCAGTGCCGCTGCCTATTACGAACGGGTTGCTGCCGAGCGTTATGCTGCTGCCGTACCCGCACCGGAAGCGATGACCGAGGAACTGCCAGCACCGCAACCCGGTGCAAGTGGCGCCAGCCAGTTTACGCCGGTGCAAGGGGTTGCGCCAAAGCCATCGGCCTCGAATCAGGCCGCCGGTTTGTTTCAGTCCATGGCGGGTACCGACACCGGCATCAGCCAGATGCGTGATGAACTAAAATCCCTGCGTGCCATGATCGAGAGTCAGCAGACCCTGTCGGAATGGGGCATGCTGTCACAAAAACATCCCTTGCGGGTGGTGCTGTACAAGCGTCTGACCGAACTGGGCTTAAGCCAGGATGTGTGCAAATACCTGGCGAAGGGGCTGGATGACATGGAGGATGTTGAGCAGGCCCTGCAGGCAGCGCTGAAACAGCTGGTTCATCAATTGCCCATTGCGGATGAAGACATTCTCAACCAGGGCGGTGTCTATGCCATGGTCGGCCCAACCGGTGTCGGCAAAACCACCACCATTGCCAAACTGGCGGCCCGGTTTGCCATGCGCCATGGTCAACGCCATGTGGCACTGATCAGTACCGATAACTACCGTATTGGTGCACATGAACAGTTAATGACCTATGGTCGTCTTCTGGGTGTACCGGTGCATACCGCTAACAATACTCAGGAGTTGCAGCTGTTGCTGAACAAACTCTATGACAAGAAACTGATCCTGATTGATACCGCCGGTATGAGTCAGCGCGATGTACGCCTGAGTGAACAGTTCGTCACCATGGGCAAGCATGCCAACCTGATCAAGTCCTATCTGGTGTTGTCCGCCAATGCCCAGTTAGCCACCCTGAACGAAGCCATTCGTTCGTTCAAGAAAGCTAATCTGGCGGGTTGTATTCTCACCAAGCTGGATGAAGCGGTGAGTCTGGGGGGAGTGATGAGCGCCCTGATTCGCCATCATTTACCGGTGGCTTATGTGAGCAAGGGTCAGCGAGTGCCGGAAGACCTGACGCCAGCCCGGGCGCGGGATCTGGTAAACGATGCCATTGATCACATGAAACAGCATCGCGAGTCCAGTGATGACGAATTCATGGCGGTTGCGTTTGGTGGCGGTGTGAGCCATGCTCATCTTTGAGGTTAAAGGGGAAAAATTAAAGTTGAAAGGAAAGGCAAAAAAACCCGACCAGGCAGCTATCCTTTAAACTTTGTACTTTTTTAATATTGAACGTTTATAACATGACAGACCAGGCAGCAGGCTTACGAAGAATGTCCAAGCAAAAACCGGTACAGGTGATAGCAATATCCAGTGGCAAGGGTGGTGTAGGTAAAACCAATGTATCGGTCAACATGTCATTATCACTGGTGGAAGCCGGCAAGAATGTATTATTGCTGGATGCTGATCTGGGCCTGGCCAATGTGGATTTGTTACTGGGATTGCATTCTCCCTATAACCTGTCCCATGTTATTACCGGCGAACGCACGCTGGAAGAAATCATCGTCCAGGGGCCGAATGGTCTGCATATAGTGCCGGCCTCCTCCGGTGCGCAAATGATGTCGGAACTCACACCCAGTCAACATGCCGGTGTCATCCGTGCTTTCAGCGAACTCAGTTTGCCCATTGATACCCTGGTGGTGGATACTGCCGCCGGAATTTCCGACAGCGTCATCAGTTTTACCAAGGCCTCCCACGAAGTGATCGTGGTGGTGTGTAACGAACCCACCTCACTCACTGATGCCTATGCCCTGATCAAGGTGCTCAGTGAAGATCATGGTGTGCAGCGCTTCAATATTCTGGCCAATATGGTACGAGGACCCACAGAAGCGTCCAATTTGTTTACTAAACTCTCAAGGGTCACGGATCACTATCTGGATGTAATGCTGGATTTTGTCGGTGCCATTCCCTACGACGAGTATCTGGTTAAGGCAGTGAAAAAACAGCGGGCAGTGACCCAGGCCTATCCCCAGTGTCCTGCTTCTCTTGCCTTTCGCAAGCTGGCGAAGAAAGTAAACAGCTGGCCCTTACCCGAGTATGCAAGTGGGCATCTGGAGTTTTTTGTTGAACGACTTATTCAATACAGCGCGGCAGGGTAGAGTTATTTATGTCACCCATGCAAGCCAGGATGTTATCAGGCAGCACCATGTACGCTGACATACAAAAAGATCAACGCGACCAGCGCATTGTCGAACACATTAGCCTGGTGAAACGCATTGCCTATCACCTTATCAGTCGCCTGCCTTCCAGTGTGCAGGTCGATGATCTGATTCAGGCGGGCATGATTGGTTTGATCGAAGCTTCCAAGCATTATGATCCTACCCAGGGTGCGAGTTTCGAAACCTATGCCGGCATACGTGTGCGCGGTGCCATGCTGGATGAAGTTCGTCATGCCGACTGGTCGCCACGTTCCCTGCATAAAAAATTGCGTCAGGTCACCGAGGCCATGCGCAATATTGAAAATGCCACCGGGCGTGATGCCAAAGATACTGAAGTGGCAGAGCGTATGGGTATTAGTCTCGATGAATTTCATACGATTATGCGTGATGCCTCCAGCGCACGTGTTTTCAGTATTGATCAGGCAGAAGAAGACGGGCATCCACTGAATATGGGTGCAGACGAAAAAGAACCGCTTTCAGTGTTGCAGCAGGAAGGCTTCCAGACAGCGTTGGCGAAATGCATTGCTGATTTGCCGGAGCGAGAACAAATGGTTATGTCCTTGTATTACAATGACGAATTGAATTTGAAAGAAATTGGCCAGGTACTGGAAATCAGTGAATCACGGGTATGTCAGATACATGGCCAGGCGCTTTCAAGGATTCGCGCTAAACTATCCGACTGGACAGGCAAATAAACCGCAATTCCCCAGTGAATAACTGGAAATTGCTCAAATGTCTGCCAAAATCTCTATTAAACAAGTATATGACTGAGGAAGATTCCTTTGGATAAAAATATGAAGATCCTCATTGTGGACGATTTTTCCACGATGCGGAGAATTATTAAAAATTTGTTACGTGATTTGGGGTTTAACAATACGCAGGAAGCAGATGACGGCAATACCGGGCTACCCATGCTGCAATCCGGAAATTTTGATTTTCTGATTACCGACTGGAATATGCCAGGCATGACCGGCATCGATTTACTGCGGGCGGTACGCGCTGATGACAGATTAAAAAATCTGCCTGTTTTAATGGTGACTGCTGAAGCCAAGAAAGAACAAATAGTGATGGCTGCCCAGGAAGGTGTTAATGGTTACATCGTCAAACCCTTTACTGCTCAAACCTTAAAAGAAAAAATCGACAAGATTTTTCAACGCATAGAAGGGTAAGCAGGTAATCCGATGGCCAATAGCACAATTGATAGACAAGCCCTTCTTGAAAAAACCAAAGCCATGGTCGCCTTACTTGAGAAAGATAACATCAGTGATGATGACGTATTGTCATCGCTGGATGATCTGGTCTCTTTTCGTGAATCAGATCTGTTTCATGAACTTGGCAAAATGACCCGTGAAATTCATGACTCCATCATGAATTTTCGTATGGATTCACGTATTGCAGATCTTGCAGAAAACGATATCCCCGATGCCAAGGATCGCCTCGAATATGTTATCACCATGACAGAAAATGCCGCCAATACGGTGTTAACGGTGGTGGAGAAAGGAACACCAACAGCCGAAAAACTCATCGCGCAATCAAGGCACCTCAATGAGTTGTGGAAAAAGTTTCGCCGTCGTGAGATGAATGCGGATGAATTACGCACCATGGGTCAGGAAGTGGAAACTTTTTTCGTAGAGTCTGACGCGATGATGACCGAATTGTTATCCGGCTTCACTGAAGTATTGATGGCGCAGGATTTCCAG
>JBFHPZ010000178.1:0-5682 GCA_041592495.1 Gammaproteobacteria bacterium
ATTGGCAAAGCTGATCAACTGAGGAGTGCGCCAGGTCTTGATGGTGGCACCGGTTTCTTCAGTACTCGAACCACAACCCGAAAGAGCGGCAACAAGGATAATGGCGTTAATAAAAAACAGCGGTTTCTTATGTTTGTTTTTAAAGGCTTTTAATGCAGAAATCATGGGGGGTTATAATTTCCTTGAAATTTAAATGCCGGCAAGTGTACAACACTTAAGGCAATCATCTGAATATCGAAATAGCATCCAGATTAAAATATATTTTTATAATTTTTCAACCCTCAGCTACCACCCCAAAGCCGATAACCAAGCACTTATCTACCCCCATACAAACTGCACTTTATGACTACTTGCCAGCCCCATGTTAGCCGGGTATAAATTTCACATTGTGAAAAAAATAATGAATATTTGCTAAATCGATATTATTAGTTCAAAAATACCCTATACTGTCTAGGTTATTAAACGGTCGATCTTCCGTACTACACAGCCCGGACTCATCAGGGAAATTATCGAGACACCAATTAAAAGGGAAAAATAATGGATATGGCCAGAACAATGGAGGTAGTAGCACAATGATATAAGTTGAAATTTACAGAATGAGATTTATTAGCCTTATCCTTTTTAAAAAGATCTTCGCTGTTCTGCTATTGGCGCTTTGCTGGTCCCCTGTTCATGCAGTTTCCATTTTTATTTTGCACTCCTATAGCCAGGAATATACCTGGACCAGAAACCAACATTCAGGCTTTATTCAATACCTGGGTCTAGATCAGCAGAATGACCTGCATATTTCAACAGAATATCTGGATACCAAGCGCCGAACCTATAATGCCGCCTTTGCAGATGAAATGTTGCGTCACTTATCCATCAAGTACGCCGATTACCAGCCGGATATTATCTATGTCACCGACGATAATGCGCTGGACTTTGCCAGGCATCATTTAAACAATCTATTTCCAGATATTCCGATAGTATTTTCAGGTGTTAATAATTACGGTGTACTGAATGATTTAGATTCGGCACTGATCACAGGCGTCTTTGAGAAAAAAGAAATTACACCCAACATTCAATTTATGGCAAAAATCAATGCCTCCACCGGAAAATTAGTTTTTGTTGGTGATACTTCAAACACCTATCAAGCCATTAAACATGAAATCCAGGAAGAATTAAAAAACCATCCTCACATAAAAGCCAATTTCATTTCTGCAAATATTATTGATGACATTATTAATAGCTTACAGCAATGCCAGTGCGAGTATGTTTACCTCACAACGATTGGTGGAATCAAAGATAACTCTGGCCAAAACTTGTCATTGCATAAAATTATCACAGCCATTGCAAAAGCCGGTGATTTTGCACTGTTAAGCATGGAAGATGCCTATTTAATTGATGGCGTGCTAGGTGGCTATGTAACCAGCGGTAAAGCACAGGGAAAAGAGGCAGCCCGGATAGTGGCGAAAATCCTGTCGGGCACAGCCGTATTTGAATTATCTCCCGTCCTGAAAAGCCCAAATGAATATATATTTTCTGAGTCTGAACTTGTTAGATTGGGCATCACCTTGCCGGACGAGATACAGAACAACGCTATCTTCCTGCATACCACGCCCAGTTATTATCAGACGAACAGAACAATTATCATTGCTGTCATCGTGTTACTGGCTACCACGTTGTTTACGGTGCTGATTGTAACAGTGGCATTATTGGCCAGACGACGCAATCAGTTAAAACAAACCACGCATACTTTAACTGAACAAAGAAATGCCTTAATACAAGCCAGGAAAAATCTCGAAGTTGCGCAAAGAATCGCGCAAATGGGAAGCTGGAGCCTGGATTTACTCAACAATCAACTTGCCTGGTCTGACGAAATTTATCGTATATTTGAAATCGATAAAACCGAAACCAAAGCATCCTATGAAACTTTTCTAAATGCCATACACCCTGATGACAGAGAGCGCGTCAACACAGCCTTTGCTGATTCCATTAAAAATAAAACCAGCTATTCCATCGATCACCGCCTGTTAATGCCAGATGGTCGGATCAAGTATGTCATGGAACGTGGTGAAACAACATATAACTCGCAAGGCGAACCTGTATTCTCCTATGGCACAGTTCAGGATATATCCCAAAAGAAACTGGATGAACAACATTTAAAACAATGGGCCTCAATATTTGAAAGCACAATTGAGGCCGTTATTATCACCGACACAAACCAGTACATCGTTGATGTCAATCGCGCCTATACCGAAATAACCGGCTACAGCAAACAGGAGGCTCTGGGCAAACGACCAAACTTTCGCAAATCCGGTCGTCATGATGCATCATTTTTCCAGGCCATGTGGGAAAGCATTTATACAACAGGAGCATGGAGTGGTGAAATATGGAATCGCACCCGAAGCGGCGAGCTATCACCTGAATGGCATAGCATCAGCACCCTTTATGATGAAAACGGCAATGTCTGTAATTATGTTGGCGTCTTCACCGATATCAGTGTACTTAAACGCTCGGAAGAAAAACTGGAACATCTGGCCAATCATGATCCTTTAACAGGACTTGCAAACCGTAGTTTATTAATCGATCGACTGGAACAAGTCATCAACCGCCTAAGACGAGAACCGGACAATCTTGCTGTGTTATATCTTGACCTTGATCGCTTCAAGAAAGTGAATGACACACAGGGACATCCAGTCGGCGATACTTTATTACAGGAAGCAGCAACCAGATTACAAGCCGCTATTCGCGTCAGTGATACTGTCGGGCGCCTTGGTGGAGATGAATTCCTCATTCTTGTCGAAGGCTACGATAATATTAATGACGTTAAACATGTAGCTGAAAATATCCGCCAAACCATTGAGCAACCCTTTCTCATCAACGGCAACAAATTATATATAAGCGTCAGCATAGGTATCAGTTTGTATCCTGTCGATGGTAAAGACAGTTCCACCCTGATTCGCAATGCAGACAGCGCTCTTTATCGCGCTAAGGAAACAGGGCGTAATAATTTCAGTTTTTACGACTATGAAATTACCAAGCTGGCAGCATCTCGACTTGAGATAGAAAATATTTTACATAGTGCCCTGGACAATAATGACTTCAAGCTATTTTTTCAGCCAAAAATTGATTTGGCTAGCGGCACTATAGTAGGCGCCGAGGCGTTAATACGATTACAAAATCATGGCGGCGCCATGCTACCACCGGATGAGTTTATTCATGTTGCTGAGGAAACAGGGCTCATAATTCCAATCGGCAGATGGGTGCTTGAACAGGCAGTAAAACAACTCGTCAAGTGGAACAGTATGGGCATAGACCTTAACCTCGCCATAAATATTTCAGCCATCCAGATTCAACGCGGCGAAATTATTCAAACCATTATTGATTTACAGAAAAAATATAAATTCAATCCTTCTGATATTGAACTGGAAGTAACTGAAAGCGTACTTGTCGATTTTCCTGAAAAAGCAGTGGAAGTACTCAGTGACGTACGGAACCTCGGACTATCGGTTGCACTTGATGATTTTGGAACCGGCTTTTCATCCTTGAGCAACCTAAAACGTTACCCCATCAGCACAATCAAGATTGATAAATCCTTCGTGCAGGATATTCTTGAGGATACCAATGATGCAGCTATTACCCGTGCTGTTATTGCAATGGGGCGCAGCCTGGACTTACTTGTCGTAGCGGAAGGCGTTGAAACAGCCTCCCATGAAAAATACTTACAGGACCTGGGCTGCCAGCAGGCCCAGGGTTATTTTTACTCAAGACCTGTTCCGGTAGAGGAATTTAATAAATTACTCTTGCTCGGCAACCCGGCTTTTAGCAAGCCATCACATATAAAGAAGCAATCATATACTTCATGAAAACGTACTGCTGTAATAGTCTTTTTTATTTATATGCAAGCGTTTAATCCTTGACGCTAAAGTTGTAGGCTTTACACATAACAACTCGGCAGCGCCACCCTTCCCAAATATCTTACCCTGGGAAGCTTTCAATGCTTTTATTATATTATTCCGATCCCGCAGATTTCTCTCTGAATCAGTTAATAATGCAGGTTGATTTTTTGCAATTCCGGTCGTTAGTGATGTTTCGTTTTGTATAGCCATCTTAACCTCTGGCAAATCGATACGGATGCGCTCATGTTGTGACAAAATCACACCTCGCTCAATCACATTAACCAGTTCGCGAATATTTCCAGGCCAGGGATAGGCTTGTAATCGGCGCATATCAGCAATGGTAATACTCAGCCCCGGTTTATTAAATTTGTGGCAGGCCAGGGATAAAAAATGCGACGCCAGCAAGGGCACATCTTCCAGACGTTCGCGTAATGCAGGTGATATAATAGGGAATACATTTAATCTGAAGTAAAGATCCTCACGGAACATTTTCTTTTCAACTTCTTTTTTCAAATCCCGATTAGTTGCGGCGATAATTCTCACATCTACATGACGGGTCTGGCTATCACCTACACGCTCAAACTGTTGTTCCTGCAACACACGTAATAATTTACTTTGCAACTCGGATGGAATTTCACCGACTTCGTCCAGGAATAACGTGCCACCGTCCGCCAGCTCAAATCGTCCGGCACGATCTTTTATGGCACCGGTAAACGCCCCCTTAACATGACCAAAGAATTCACTTTCGAATAAATCACGGGGAATCGATGCACAATTCACACGAATTAACGGCCTGTCACGACGCTGACTACCATCATGTATCGCACGCGCTATCAATTCCTTACCCGTGCCCGACTCACCACTAATCAACACATTGGCATCTGTTTTTGCCACCAGTTCGATTTGATGAATAATATTATTTATGGCTGCACTCTTGCCGACGATTTCCTTATACGAATAGCCTTCACGAATTTCTTCCTGCAAATAGGCGTTCTCCAGTTCCAGCCGTGCCTTGAGTGCTTCCACCTGACTCAAAGCCTGACGTAACTGTGCTTCTGCCTGACGTCGATCACTGACATCCCTGAACACGACCACGGCCCCCACCAGACGACCATTATCGGTAATGGGTGTACTGGTATATTCAACCGGAAACGATGAGCCATCCTTGCGCCAGAATACTTCATCATCCACATGATGAACTTCACCGTCCCGAAAGGCTGCGTAGATAGGGCATATCTTGCCGGCATAGGTCCTGCCGTCTTCATGGCTATGGTGAACGGTATTGTGTATATCGCGGCCTGCCAGTTCTTCCGCAGACCAGCCCAACATACGTTCTGCTGCGGGGTTTACAAACGTGGTTTCACCATCAGCGTTTACACCATAAATGCCTTCACCTGCCGCACCGAGAATCAACTGATTTTTGCGTTCGATTTCCTTAAACACATTTTCGATTGTTTTCCATTTTTCCAATCCACCACGATGCACACTGTTGGCTTCACTCACTTCGTAAAATTGTGCAACCTTGTCACTGTCGCGCAAAATAAAGTTCATCAGATTTATATTTTCATTCTGCGAATTAAACTTAAACCAGCTTGCAGATATTTCCAGATTTATCTCAACTCCGGATGAAGTCAAAACTGATATGTCATTACTCCATGCAGATCCTTTATGAAACACCTCGTCGGTAAACACGATCAGAGCGCCACGATCCCTGCCAAGCAATTGTCCTGCTGACACCGACAGCAACACCTGCCGGGTATATCCCAGCAAATTGCAGGCAGCCTGATTAACATTGAGG
>JBFHPZ010000179.1:0-5671 GCA_041592495.1 Gammaproteobacteria bacterium
AATCTTTGAGCCAACCTCAAATAGCTAGCCGTGAATTTTATGACGTCCTTGCCGCTGATGATTAAAGGGCATTAATGGCAAGGGCGTTTTTATACTTCACAGGAAGCTTCCAGCATCAGTCGATTGAAATCGCTTAATACAGGTTGCAGTCCATGTTGTTTTCGCCATTGATCCTGCAAGTCATAGGCTTCCAGTTCCATTAGTCCCAGACAGTAATGTTGATCCCTTGTCTTGTTGGTCCATTGCACATAGTGCACCAGTTCATGCAGTAATTGTGATTGATGGTGTATGTCATTCAGGTCATAACTGACGCGAATATAAATGGTCATTTTTTTGTCGAAGAAACCGGCAAGGCGTTGTGCCTGACAGCGCTCTTTCTGGTCAATGCCATAGTTCTGGCACACATTGGATTGTTCCGTACGCACCAGGTTAGGCAGGTTGAGATTGGTATTGTAGGCGCTGTGATCGCCTATCCATAACAACAGGGATAACATCAACTCATTCATGATGTTGGTCCTCCTGTGTGACGGGAGATACTCCTGAGTATAGTTAATGCAACACAGCTATTCCTGGTTGATCATATTGAGGCCGCCAGTATTTTGGTGCCAGAATTGGACCGGGCGCTTAGATCAATAGGCAATGTTTGATTGCTTTTAAGTTGTTGAATTTAAAAATGTTAAATGAGGATGAGGCGCGGTGTTCTTTATGGTTTTCAGACAAAATTAACATAATAAAACTGTGAAGACAGTTACTAAATTGGCATGTTAATATGTGCGCATATTGTTATCAGCAATATACAAGTGATTAAAATTGCATAGGAGTGCATAAATTGAATAAAAATAACATTATCACAATGAGTGGCGTTGCCTCTCTTTTCTTATTGTCAGCTTCAAGCGTTTCAGCAGCAACATATGAAGTGTCAAGCTTCGCTGGTGGTTTGCTTGATTCGCAAGGACCAGTTTCAACAGGTACTATCAGCTCTATTTCAACTGATCCTAACGGTGAAAACCTTAATTGGAGTGGTGATGCTCGGGCCTATGCCACTGCTAATGAAAGCGGCCAGTCTGCAGTTTCTGCCGATGGTCTGTATGCTTGTGGTTTGTGCGAATTTGATTTATATGCTGAGGCCTTATATCTAACAAGCTATACCAATAACACATCGAGTGCAGTCAGTTTTACCTATGATTTTTTTATCAATGGCCCTAGCGTCGAAGTAGTAGATTACGCCGGTATTGATCAGACGTCTGGTCTCAGAGCAGAAGCTTATGCCGGTGTTTTTATGTCAACGACAGGTGGTGTTTATGATTCAATGGCTTTGTCCGCACAGTTGTTTGGCGGAAGAGTAGATCATGACTTCTATTCATACGGTAGTACCGCTAGATACTTTGAAGATGGATTGGGGTTTGGATATCGTTTAGATGATTTTGCAGGCTCTTTTTCGGGTGTTTTGGCAGCAGGTGAAACTGTGACTATAGATACTGAAATGTACGCATCTATTTTTGGGCCAGGTTGGGAATTGGGGGCAAAAGCCAGTGTTGGCGATCCTAATAACCTGTCAATTGGTCCCGGTTTTTCTGGCAGCTTTAATGTTTCAGCAGTGCCAGTGCCAGCAGCTGTATGGTTGTTTGGTTCAGGCCTGATTGGCTTGATTGGTATTGCCAGACGCAGGTCATAATAAAACATCTGTTGTTTCAAAAACGGCGGCCCAAGGCCGCCGTTTTTATTTGTTTGTTTCAAGAATTTGCAAAAGCATTTGAGCTGCATTGGACAGGGTGCGTTCCCGGTGATAGGCCACACCTAATAGGCGTTCCATGTTCATACCATTCACATCAAGGCCAATTAAATGTTCATCGCACATGGACAGGGGTAAAACACTCCAGCCCAGGCCAATGGACACCATCATCTTGATGGTTTCAAGGTAATTAGTTTCCATGGCAATTTTGAGCTTGCTGCTATCGATACGCAGTTTCTTTTCCAGCAGGGCGCGGGTATAGGTGCTTTGGGATGGCAGGATGGCGGCATGTTGGATCAGTTGTTTGAGTGTAATGGCATTTCTAGTTGCCAGGGGGTGATCACGTGCCACGGCAACGGTTAAGGGATCATGCCAGATAATATCGGTGGTTAAGCTGTCGGGAGCTTTTTCCGGCAATGTGGCAATGGCCAGTTCCAGCTTGCCTTTAAGTACGGCGTCCAGCGCTTCTTCCGAATCCATGAAATGAATATCCAGATCAACCTGTGGATATTGCTGGATAAAACTGCGCAACACGTTTGGTAAGCGATGCAAACCAATATGGTGACTGGTGCCGAGTTTAAGGGGGCCACTGACATGGCCACTCAGGTTGCCGATAATGCGCCGACTTTCTTCCAGCTCTGCCAGTATGCGTCGACTACCGGGTAACAGGGCAGCGCCAGCTTCGGTGAGTTGTACGGTTTTGCCGATGCGGTCAAACAGGCGTACATTCAGGGTTTGTTCCAGGCTGGAGATGCGTTTGCTCACGGCAGGCTGGGTCAGGAACAGCTTTTCCGCCGCCCGGGAAAATGAGCCGGTCTCGCTCACCGTAATAAACGCCTGCAGGTTTTGTAATTCCATAGTGAAGTGCGAAGTTTAAAGTACAAAGTTTAAAGGAAGCCCCCTTTAGCCTTTGTACTTTAATCTTTAACCTATTCTTAAAAGGAATAGATTATATGAAAATAATGAATTTGTCTTATATTGATTGTGGTCCTAGACTAGGCTGCAGTAAATCGAGGAAAAGCTATGCCCGGTAAAACCTTATACGACAAATTATTCGATGCCCATGTGGTGCGCATGGAAGACGATGGTACAGCCTTGCTCTATATCGACCGTCATCTGGTGCATGAAGTCACTTCACCCCAGGCCTTTGAAGGCCTGCGTCTGGCGGGGCGTAAACCCTGGCGTACCGATACCATTCTGGCGGTGCCGGATCACAATGTACCGACCACGGCCCGTGATAAAGGCATAGAAGATGCGGTATCCCGCACCCAGGTGGAAACCCTGGATGCCAACTGCAAGGAATTCGGCATTACCGAATTCCATATGAATGATATTCGTCAGGGCATAGTGCATGTGATTGGACCGGAGCAGGGTGCCACCTTGCCCGGCATGACCCTGGTGTGTGGCGATTCCCATACTTCCACTCACGGTGCATTCGGTGCGCTGGCGTTTGGTATTGGCACCTCCGAAGTGGAACACGTGCTGGCCACCCAGTGTTTGTTGCAGAAGAAAATGAAGAACATGCGCATCAATGTCGAGGGCAAACTCGGCACAGGTGTGACCGCAAAAGATATAGTTCTGGCGGTGATTGGTGAAATCGGTACCGCCGGTGGCACCGGTTATGCCATTGAATTTGCCGGTAGCGCCATTCGTGATTTGTCCATGGAAGGTCGCATGACCATTTGTAATATGGCGATTGAGGCCGGCGCACGTGCCGGTCTGGTCGCCGTGGATGACACCACCATTAATTTCGTCAAGGGGCGGCCCTATGCACCCAAAGATGCAACCTGGAATCAGGCGATAGCGGCATGGCGCGAACTCACCAGCGATGCCGATGCAAAATTTGATCGTGAAGTGAACCTGGATGCGGCCAGCATCAAACCCCAGGTGACCTGGGGCACCTCGCCGGAGATGGTGGTGGCGGTGGATGCCACAGTGCCAAATCCTGCGGAAATACCGGATCAGGTCAAGGCAAGCGGTATGGAAAAAGCTTTAAAGTACATGGGCCTTGCCGCCGGTACGCCGATTAATGAAATTGCGGTCGATAAAGTGTTCATCGGTTCCTGCACCAACTCGCGGCTTGAAGACCTGCAGGAAGCGGCTAAAGTCATCAAGGGTCGCAAGGTGGCGGCCAATGTAAAACAGGCGCTGGTGGTGCCGGGTTCCGGCTTGATAAAACAGCAGGCGGAACAGCAGGGTCTGGATAAACTTTTTGTCGACGCCGGGTTCGAATGGCGCGAACCGGGTTGCTCCATGTGTCTGGCCATGAATGCCGATCGACTGGAACCGGGTGAGCGTTGTGCGTCAACCTCCAACCGAAATTTTGAAGGTCGCCAGGGGCAGGGTGGACGTACCCATCTGGTGAGTCCGGCCATGGCAGCGGCGGCGGCCATTGCCGGTCATTTTGTTGATGTCAGAAATTTTTGAGGATACGGGGCTATGAAAAAACTGGTTATTGTTTTACTGGCTTTGGGTTTTATGTCAGTCAGCGCTTGCAGTAACACACTGGAAGGCATAGGCAAGGACATCGAACAAATCGGTAAAGGTATGCAAGATGGTAGTAAAGAATAATGGATAAATTTACAAAAGTGACCGGCATAGTGGCGCCACTGGATCGACCCAATGTGGATACAGATGCCATTATTCCCAAGCAATATTTAAAGTCCATCAAACGCAGTGGCTTCGGTCCTAATGCATTTGATGACTGGCGTTATCTTGATCCCGGTGCGCCGGATATTGATAACAGCACGCGTCGTGTGAATCCTGATTTTGTATTGAATCAGTCACCTTATGACAAGTCGAGCATATTGCTGGCGCGGGAAAATTTTGGCTGTGGTTCTTCACGTGAACACGCAGTGTGGGCGCTGACGGATTTTGGTTTTCGCGCGGTGATTGCACCGAGTTTTGCGGACATTTTTTTTAACAACAGTTTTAAAACCGGTTTGTTACCCATTGCGCTGCCAGCAAAAACTGTTGATGACCTGTTTGCAAAAGTGAATGCAAAAAAAGGTTATCAGTTAACCATTGATCTTGAACAGCAAAAAGTCATTACCGAAGAAGGTGATGAAATTGCGTTTGATGTCGATGCGTTCCGCAAATACTGCCTGTTGAATGGCCTGGATGATATTGGTTTGACCTTGCAACATGCCGATGCGATTCATGCCTACGAAGACAAGCGTAAACAAACTGCGCCCTGGTTGTTTTAATAAAAGATAGCCACAGAGCCGCAGAGAGCACAGATAAATTATTCTGCTCGCGTCATTCCGGCGTAGGCCGGAATCCAGAAAAACTCCGTGTACTCTGCGACTCTGTGGCAATAAAGGTTTTTAAATCATGACACAAAAAATTGCGATTTTACCCGGTGATGGTATCGGTCCCGAGATTGTTGCCGAAGCGGTAAAAGTGATTGAATTTCTGAATGCCGAAGGCACAACCAAACTTGAACTGGAACAGGGTCACGTCGGTGGCGCCGGTTATGATGCCGAAGGCGATCCCTTGCCCGAATCCACTTTGAAACTGGCGAAACAATCCGATGCTATATTGCTGGGTGCTGTCGGTGGCCCGCAATACGAATCACTGCCCCGCGAAAAACGTCCGGAGAAAGGTTTGCTGGGCTTGCGTTCAGAGCTCACTTTATTTTCAAACTTGCGACCTGCGATTTTGTATCCGCAACTGGCCAATGCATCGTCATTGAAGCCGGAACTGGTGGCCGGTCTGGATATCATGATTGTGCGCGAACTCACCGGCGGTATTTATTTTGGCAAGCCGCGCGCCATCGAGCAACGCAATGGTGAGCGTTATGGCTACAACACCATGTGTTATGGTGAGTCGGAAATCGAACGTATTGCGCGTTCAGCCTTTGATATCGCCATGAAGCGTAATAAAAAATTATGTTCGGTTGATAAAGCCAATGTGCTGGAAGTGTCTGAGTTATGGCGC
>JBFHPZ010000180.1:0-5645 GCA_041592495.1 Gammaproteobacteria bacterium
CATTGGCGACAGCAAGGGTGTGCAAGTCATGATTGCCTAATACAGTGATAGCATTGGCGCCTAATGATTGAACAAAGCGAAGTGTTTGTAAGGAGTGTGGGCCGCGATTGATGATATCACCGGCGAACCAGAGGATGTCCTTGTCTGCCTTGAAATTAATTTGTGTTAGTAAAGTCTGGAGTTCTTCATAACAACCCTGGACATCACCAATTGCATAGATTGCCATTTAAAATGAAGTCTCTTCATGCAATTCGATGTTGTTAAACCTGTTATCGAATGCAATCGCTGTATTTCTTGTGGATTCGTGTTTTCTAATCTTCTGATTTATTATTTTTAGATAATGCTGATTTGAGCTATTGAGCATCAGATAAAAACAATAATCATGAGCTAGTGAAGCGTGCCGGGAGCTACCAGGTAAAATTCCGGTATCGGTGCATCAAAGCTGAAACCATCATCGGCTAACATTTGATAGCTTCCTGTCATAGAACCGACGGGTGTTTTCATCATGGTGCCGCTGGTGTACTGGAAGCCTTCACCGGGTTTTAGATAAGGCTGCTCGCCGACAACACCATCACCTTTAACTTCCTGGATTTCGCCATTGGCGCTGGTGATAACCCAATGACGTGTCATTAGTCTGGCGGGCATCTTGCCATTGTTGACTATGGTTACTGTGTAGGAAAAAACATAGTGATGCTTATCGGGGTTGGATTGTTCCTCGATATATGCGGGTATAACTTCAATACTGATATTGTAATCGCCGGGATTCATAAACAACCTGCCAGTTACTGCTTGGGTCTAGCTTACCAGATGGTGCGATAAAATAGGCGTGTAATCTTACCGGTTTTTAACTGGTTTGAATTATTTTGCAAAGATTTGCAAAGGCCTGCAAGCTAAGTTCTTCGGCGCGTTGCGCAGGATCAATGCCTGCCTCAATTATTTGTTCGGGTGTACACAGGTTTTTGAGTACATTCCGCAGCGTTTTGCGGCGCTGGGAAAAAGCCTGGCTAACAAGTGATGCCAGGGCTTGCTCATTTTCAACGATCACGGGTTTAGCATCGTGTGGTTTTAGTTTGACTATGGCTGATTCGACTTTGGGTCTAGGGTCAAATGCTTCCGGCGGTACCAGAAACAGGGGCGTAATCTGGAAATGGTACTGGGCCATAATCGTCAGTCGACCGTAATCCTTATTGCCGGGTTTGGCTGCAAGGCGCTCTACCACTTCCTTTTGCAACATGAAGTGCATGTCCTTGATGATATTGGCATATTGCACCAGGTGGAAAATGATGGGCGTGGAAATGTTGTAGGGAAGATTGCCTATGATACGTAATTTTTGATCGCCGCTTATCAGGCTATTGAAATCAAATTTCAGAACATCGCAGTTGTGGATGATCAGATTGTCATTGAATCCACAATTCAGTCGCAGTTTTGGGACTATATCCCGGTCCAGTTCGATAACATCCAGCTTATCCACCTGTTTCAGCAAGGGACAGGTGATGGCGCCCAGGCCAGGTCCGATTTCTACCAGGTTATCCGTAGCCTGGGGATTGATGCTGTTGATGATGCGCTCAATCAGGCTGATATCCGTGAGGAAGTTCTGACCAAAACGTTTGCGGGCCTGATGCTGTTTCATGGAGGTCAGTAATGCTCCTGTTGTTATTTAAAAATTGTTGTAACTGTTTAGGAACTTCAGCATTTAAAAAGCCGCTTATTCCGGGGCATAGCCACCTGAGTAGCGCCGTGAATTATAACATTGTTGGCAACTTTTCGGCTTGCTCATAAATTTGGCTTAAAAAATTAATCATTCCTGTTAGTCCTGTAACAGTCTGTTGTCGTTTACGGGGTGCGTATCCTGCAGTCATTCAGGCTAAATCCAGTCCAGCTCATCATGTCTTATTTCTTAATATAAGTTTAAGTTTTGACTGATATAAATAGGTGATAAATCCAGATTAACCTCGTTACCAAAAAAAACAAAAAAAGGGAAACTCGATAACTATCATGACCTTATGAGTGAGTAGCAATTAAATATGCGTTGTTTGAATTTTGTTAAGTATTTTTTTGTCACCTGTACACTGTTACTCACGACTGGCTATTCCTATGCAGAAACCCTGATAGGACATATCAGGTTTGAAGGCAACGAACGAACCCGCGAGTCTATTCTGCGTCGGGAAATGTACATCACCGAAGGCGATAAGCTGGATTATGCCAAAATAGAGAGCTCTGTTCAGGGCATCCGCGACCTGGATCTGTTCAAACATGTCTCCTACTACATAGCCGAAGATTATTCACAGGGCCCGGCACAGGGGAGCCTGGCTGAACTGGTTATTACCGTTGAAGAAAAAATCTATACCCTGATTATCCCCAGAATAAAGGTCCAGGATAATCAGATGCGTGTCGGTATGCATTTGCGTCTGGATAATTTGTTTGGTCTGGATCATTCATTACGCTACCTCATTGAACGCAAGGGCGACTTTGAAGGTGTTACCGAGATGCGCCAACGAATGAATTACAACTACCCGAATGTCAATGGCAGCAAGTACTCGATGAACCTGTCCATGGTGGATGAGAATTCTGTAGTTGAAGAAGTGGATAACAGTTTTCAGAACAGTCTGAACCAGTCGTTTTCCGTTGGCTTACATAAATGGCTTAACCCGGGCCATCGAAAAGTTGGACGTTATATCAGCGTTGGTATCGGCCACACATCACGCACCCATGAAACCCTGGAGGGTGCATTCATTGATGATGTAATGGCAAACACACTTTTGTTT
Source organism: Gammaproteobacteria bacterium (assembly GCA_041592495.1). Lineage (GTDB taxonomy): Bacteria > Pseudomonadota > Gammaproteobacteria > SZUA-229 > SZUA-229 > JBFHPZ01. Next base: position 2,766 of record JBFHPZ010000180.1, read on the forward strand.
GAATACGGTTTCCGTAAAGTGCATGAATATGCCTATAACCGAGGTGGGCGTCACTATGGTTATTCAGGTGCATTGTCCCACGATAGCTTCGGTAGCGATTCTGAATTCTTCAAACACCTGCTGTTTTATCGAGCCTATTATCGTTTCGATTCACGTCCCGATGATAATTTAAATATACAAACCCAAATTGGTTATTCAGATAACGACATCCTGGGTGATGAAGCATTCACTCTGGATTTTAGTAATGACCTGAGGGGTTATGAACGTAATCGTTTTTCCGGGAATTCCATGGTGCTGATTAACATGGAATACATGACGCCTTCATCATTTTATCCCACCCTGCGTTATGTCGGTTTTATGGATATAGGCAATACCTTTGATTCCGATAAAACATTTCAACCAGATGGGATGAATGTGGGTCTCGGTGTGGGTATACGCTGGAAAATTCCTGCATTTGTGAAAGTGGATCTGAGACTTGATCTGGGCTATGGCGTTACAGATGAAAACTATCAGGTGACCGTGGGTACACATTACGCCTTCTGAGCGTCATTGGCGTCCAATGCTTTATTTCAGATTGTTTTTACCTAGTTCAATGGCGAGATTAAGTGCGCTACGCAGACTATCCGAAGCGCAATTTCCTGTGCCGGCCAGTTCCAGTGCTGTGCCGTGGTCGACCGAGGTACGAATGATAGGCAGGCCAAGCGTGATATTAATCGCACGACCAAAGCCGCTGTATTTCAGCACAGGCAAACCCTGGTCATGGAACATCGCCAGAACAGCATCGGCCTGATCCAGATATTTTGGTGTGAACAAGGTATCCGCAGGTAAGGGTCCGGTCAGATCCATACCCTCCGTTCTCAGTTGCTGCAACACGGGATCAATGACATCGATTTCCTCGCGCCCCAGATGACCGCTTTCACCGGCATGGGGATTGAGGCCGCAAACCAGTATACGGGGTGTGTTGATACCGAAGTAGGTTTGCAGGTCATGATGCAAAATCTGAATGACACGACGCAAACTATCCGCCGTAATCGCCTGGCTGACCTCTTTCAAGGGTAGATGGGTTGTGGCTAATGCGACACGTAGCTTGTCGGTGGCCAGCATCATAACCGGCGTGGCACTGGTCAGTTCCGCCAGGTATTCAGTATGGCCGGTAAATGCGATACCGGCGTCATTGATAATGCCCTTGTGCACCGGACCGGTTACCAGGGCATGGGCCTGGTGGTGTTGTATCAGCTTAACGGCGGTGTCCAGGCAGGCCAGTACATAGGCCGCGTTTGCAGAATCAAGAACACCGGCCTTAGCTTGCGTTTTGAGTCTGACGGGAAAGACATAGAGCTCGCCCGCCTGATGAGGTGGAATGTCGCTGGTATTGTTTATTGAGTGAATGTTGAGGGGCTGCCCCAGCTTTTCGGCTCGGCTACGCATCAAATCCGGATCGGCAATGCATACAATTTTGGCTTGCAGGTCCTGCTGAGCCAGATCAATCAGTATATCCGGCCCTATACCGGCCGGTTCGCCGGGGGTGATGGCTATAATGGGCCGCATCAGGAATTGCTGTCGTTGCGATACTCAACATAGGCTTCATCGCGAATACGACGTAGCCAGAGTTGCAGTTCTTCATCTGCCTTACGTTGTTGAATGGCACGTTCGGCATTGGCTCGCTGCATTTGTTCGGTTTCATCCTGCTGGCGACGTTCCAGCACCTCCATAATGTGCCAGCCAAACTGACTCCGGAAAGGTTCGGATACCTGGTTAATATTCAAACTGTTCATGACCTGTTCAAACTGGGGAACAAAACTGCCAGGTGCCGTCCAGCCGAGGTCACCTCCATTGATCTTGGATCCGGGGTCATGAGAATACTGGCTAGCCAGTTTGGCGAAGTCTTCCCCTTTTTGCAGGCGTTGTTTGATGGCCAGTAACTGCTCGCGTACCTGCTCGTCACTGGTAATGGCATCCGGGCGAATCAGAATGTGGCGAGCATGGGTTTGCTCCACAATATGCTGCTGGGTTTGTTTATCAATCAGTTTCACAATATGAAAGCCGCTGGCACTGCGCAGTGGGGTGCTGATGCCGCCTTTGCTCATATTGCGTATGGCATCCACAAATATGGCAGGTAATTCGGCCGCTGAGCGCCAGCCCAGGTCGCCACCTTCCAGTGCCTGGCGTCCTTCAGAAAAGCGTTGCGCCACTTCATGGAAAGCTTCCCCGGTTTTTAAATGGGCAATGACTTTTTCGGCCTTTTCATAGGCTATAGCAATCGCTTCCGGTGTGGCTGCTTCCGGGGTGGCAATCAGGATATGGGCAATGTGGTATTTATCATTGGAGCCAGCCTGTTGTTGCTGTTCCAGAAACTGGTCAACTTCCTGGGGTGAGACCTGGACTCTGGCAAAAACCATGCGCTGTTGAATCTGTCCAATGAGCATATCCTTGCGAGTTTGTTCCTTGAAATTATCGAAGTTGATGCCTTCTGCCTGCATGCGTTGGCGCATATCATCCAGTGTTGTGCGGTTGCGTTCGGCGATGTTTTCAAGCATGCGATTCAAGGTTAAATCATCAATCTGAATGCCCTGGGCCTGTGCCAGTTGTAGTTGAATATCGTCAACAATCATGCGTTCAAGCACCTGCTTTTGCATAATATCGTCATCCGGAAGTGAAGAGCTGCGCTGCGCCAGTTGTTGTTTGAAATCTTTTATACGTTGTTGCAGTTCCTGATAGGTGATGACATTGTCATTAACAATGGCAACGATATGATCCAGTGCCTGTAAAGCGAACAGATTCGTGCTGCTGGTGAATGCCACTAAAAAAATGAATGTACGTGTAACAAATCTCATAATCAGTATTCCGGTTGGTAACCTAGGATAGCATTTTTCAAAATGC
>JBFHPZ010000181.1:0-5644 GCA_041592495.1 Gammaproteobacteria bacterium
GGTTATTATGTTTTGATTTCCGTCATGGTCATTATCGTCAGCTTGCTTCTTTATTTGTTCAAGCGTGTTCGCTGGCTATGATTACAACACTAATGTTATAGTATTACTGAAATTGCTATAATAAGCATGTTCGTAATATTCCCTTATTTCTACTGCGCACCAAAACACCCATTAAGTTATTGATTACCGGAGCCATTCCATGAAAATCGCCATTTTGTCGCGCAACCCTAAACTGTATTCCACCAGACGCCTGGTAGAAGCGGCCAAGGAACGTGGCCATGAGGTCAGGGTATTAGACGTATTACGCTGTTATATGAATATCACATCCCATAGACCCAGCATTCATTACAAAGGCGAAGAACTGACAGACTTCGATGCCGTCATTCCACGTATCGGCGCATCAGTCACTTTTTACGGTACTGCAGTACTACGTCAATTTGAAATGATGGGTGTATATCCCCTAAACGAATCTGTTGCCATATCACGTTCACGAGACAAATTACGTTCATTGCAATTACTTGCACGCAAAGGCATAGGTTTACCCATTACCGGATTTGCACATTCACCTGATGACGTTCAGGATTTAATCACCATGGTTGGAGGTGCACCCCTGGTGATCAAATTACTGGAAGGCACTCAAGGCATAGGCGTGGTTTTGGCAGAAACCCACAAGGCGGCGGAAAGTGTTATTGAGGCTTTTATGGGATTAAAGGCCAATATACTTACCCAGGAATTTATCAAGGAAGCAGGCGGATCTGATATTCGCTGTTTTGTTGTTGGCGATAAAATTGTTGCGTCTATGAAACGCCAGGGCAAGGAAGGTGAATTTCGCTCTAATTTACATCGCGGTGGTTCAGCCAGTTTGATACGCATATCACCTGAAGAGCGCTCGACTGCTATTCGCGCCGCAAAAGTTATGGGACTCAATGTAGCGGGTGTTGATTTGTTACGCTCCAATCATGGCCCGGTCGTCATGGAAGTAAACTCTTCGCCTGGCCTGGAAGGTATTGAAAATTCCACTGAAAAAGATATTGCCGGAATGATTATCGAATTCATCGAAAAAAATGCATCTAAAGGTCGCACTAAAACCCGCGGCAAGGGCTGATATCTTAATTAACCTACACAGGTTCACTCTTGTAATATAAATATTGATGCACATCATCATATATCGCATCAACTGACCTGGCTCCTTTCAGGTGTATTCACACTACCACTATAGTAGTGTGATTATTACAGCAGCAAATCACAGCAACAAACCCAGGTGGCAACTATGGCAAACAACAACGGCTTTTCACTGCCGTCACTTTCCAAACTGCAACCTCCCCAGCTAAAGGACCTCAGCACAAACCTGCAAAAACTGGTTAAAGGCCGTCTCTGGCTTCAAGTTTTGATTGGTATGGTACTCGGCATTGCATTTGGCGTCAGCATAGGTCCTTCAACCGGCTGGGTGGAACCTGCAACGGCGGTACTGATTGGCAACTGGCTTGCATTACCCGGATATGTTTTTTTATCACTGATACAAATGATTGTAATTCCACTGGTATTTGCATCCATTATCCTCGGCCTGGCTTCAACTGAAAATGTACAACAGCTTAAATCCGTTGGCACCAAAAGCGTCATCTATTTCATTATCACCACAACTGTCGCCATCAGCATTGGCATTACCCTCGCGATACTGATACAACCTGGTTCCTATATCGATTCATCAATGATCAAGGACATCATTGCGACATCTCAGGTTCATGTAGAAGCAAACCACGCTCCCAATATTCAGGAGCTGCCTCAAAAACTGGTCACTCTATTACCAACTAATCCTTTGGGTTCTATGGTCGACAGCAATCTTTTGCATGTGGTTATTTTTGCCATTATTTTCGGCATTGCCCTGGTAATGATGCCTGATGAACAGGCAAAACCATTACTTGACTTACTTGGCTCACTTCAGGAAGTGTGCATGACCATTGTGCGCTGGGCCATGTTACTGGCGCCTTTCGCGGTGTTTGGATTACTGTCTCAGTTAACGGCCAAGATCGGCCTGGAAGTTATTGCTGGTATGTCTGTATATATTGCGGTAGTCATTCTCGGACTGCTTGTTTTATTTATGCTGTATATGCTGTTGTTAAAAATGTTCACGGATACCAGTGCGAGTTGTTTTATACGTAATTCGCGTGATGTCTTACTGCTCGCCTTTTCAACTTCAAGCTCCGCAGCAGTCATGCCCTTATCAATCAAAACAGCACAGGAAAAACTGGGTATCAGCAAGCCCGTTTCACAATTTGTCATACCCCTTGGCGCCACCATTAACATGAACGGCACTGCACTTTATCAGGGAGTTGCAGCTTTATTTCTAGCCCAGATATTCAATGTTGATATAGGTACCAGCGGAATGATATTACTGGTCGTGACCGCTGTAGCCAGCTCCATTGGCGCACCTGCTACACCCGGTGTCGGCATTGTTATACTGGCCATGCTGTTGACAACGGTTGGCATACCATCTGCAGGCATTGCCTTAATTCTGGGTGTCGATCGTATTCTCGACATGTGTCGAACCGCCATCAATGTCGCCGGTGATCTGGTTGCTGCAAAACTGATTGATCAGTGGAACAAAAACAATTCAGATGTTACTGAGCAGAAACCGTGAGCTAGCGACCCAACACAGCTTACATTTTATTTTCACGCTATATCACCAAGTGATTTTTAATATTAGATACAGCCTATTAAAATAATAATGACTACATAACCTAAATATATTCATGCGAAATAAATTTATACATTTATATCAGCAGACAATTCTACAGCATCCTGCGCTCGTCATAATTGCCATTCTTGTTATCAGCCTGTTTTTTTCTTATCACATTCCTCAATTCAAACTGGATGCCTCCGCTGACTCTCTGGTGCTGGAAAATGATCAGGCATTAAAATACTATCGCTCTATCAAGGCACGTTACGGATCAGATGACTTTTTAATAATCACCTACACGCCTAGGCAGGATTTATTTTCAACTGAAATTCTTGCCGATCTCGCACAGCTGCGCAATCAGCTGCAACAACTGGATAATATAGAATCCGTTGTCACCATTCTTGATGTACCCTTAACACAGTCACCACCTGTTTCATTGTCAGAACTTAACCGTGATATACGCACGCTTGAAACCGCCGATGTAGACATTACTCAGGCACGTCACGAACTCATCAACAGCCAACTTTACAGCAATATGCTCATCAGCCTGGACGGCCTAACAACTGCCATACAGGTCAATTTTGAGCGTGATGACACCTATTACTATCTTCTCAAACAGAGAAATCAATTAAGGGAAAAACAATTAACACAGTCATTAACTACAGAAGAAGAAAAAATACTTGCGCAAGCAAGCAAACAATTTCATCAATACAATTATCAATTACAGGAACAGGAAAAGCAGCTTATTGAACAGGTGCGACTGATCATGTCACGTCACACCCATATTGCTTCGATGCATCTTGGCGGCGTGCCCATGATTGCTGCCGACTCTCTTGCCTATATCCAGAACGACATACAAACTTTTGGTGCAGGCGTCATTATTTTCATTGTATTAATTCTGGCCATCTCATTCCGCCGCCCGCGCTGGGTGATACTTCCCATGCTAAGCTGCTTTCTCACCGGCCTGATAATGATCGGCCTGCTTGGCTTGCTTGACTGGCGGGTGACTGTTGTTTCATCCAACTTTATATCGCTGTTACTGATTATCACACTATCCATGGCAATACATCTCATCGTTCGCTATCGCGAGCTACATGCCCTAATTCCAGAATCCGATCAGGCCTCACTCATTGCTGAAACCATACGCGCCAAATTTTTACCAATATTTTATACCGCTATTACCACCATGCTTGCTTTTGCCTCATTGATTGTCAGTGACATCAGACCTGTTATTGATTTTGGCTGGATGATGATAATCGGCATTTCGGTCGCATTTATACTGACTTTTACTTTCTTTCCAGCATCCATGATGTTTTTTAAAGCTGGGCAACCTGACACTCTACGAAATATCACCGGCGCCATTACCGGTTTCTTTGCTCAACTCATTCAACGATATAGTGCCGCAGTACTATTCGTTTATGGCTTTTTAATTTCCATCAGCATTCTCGGTATTTTCATGCTAACGGTGGAAAACAGATTTATTGACTACTACAAGCAGGACACAGAGATTTATCGAGGCATGGAACTCATTGACCGTCAACTCGGAGGCACTACCCCTCTAGATGTGATTATTGAAGCACCCGCTTCATTTTTTGCTACACCAGGCCAGAGTAATGACTACTCAAATGATCCATTCAATGGTGAACTCGAGCTTGAAATGGGCGATAGCAGTGGCGGCTTCACCGCCAGTAGTTACTGGTTCAATTATGCCCACATGGGTTTGATTGGTGACATTCATACATACCTGGACAAGCTGCCGGAAACCGGCAAGGTTCTTTCGATTTACACTACCGTCAGCATGATGGAACAACTGCGGGACAACGAAGATCTGGATGATTTTTTCCTGTCGATTATTTACAAACGTGTACCAGACTCCATCAGAGATTCATTGTTCACACCTTATCTATCGCAGGATGGGAATCAAATTCGATTCAGTGTCCGTATATTAGAATCAGATAAAAATCTGCAACGAAATGCATTTATAGAAAAGATAAAACACGATCTCCACACACAGTTTTCACTGGATAAGGAGCAGATTCATTTATCCGGTATGGCCGTACTGTATAACAACATGCTGCAAAGTTTATTCAAATCACAAATTCTCACCATCGGCGTCGTGTTTTTGGCAATTACCCTGATGTTTATAATCTTGTTTCAATCTTTTGCTCTTGCAGCCATTGCTATTATTCCCAACATCACGGCCGCAATCATGGTGCTAGGACTCATGGGGATTTTAAAAATTCCTCTGGATATAATGACCATTACAATTGCGGCAATATGTATCGGTATAGCCGTTGATGACACCATACATTACGTGCATCGTTACAAGGAAGAATTCAGAAAGGATAATGACTACTGGAAAACTATTTATCGATGCCATGCAAGCATAGGACGAGCCATGTATTACACTACCATTGTCATTACTCTGGGTTTTTCCATTCTGGCTTTATCCAATTTTATACCCATGATTTATTTTGGTCTGTTAATTGGTTTTTCCATGCTGGTGGCCTTGTTAGCCGATTTAAGTTTGCTGCCGTTATTAATAGCTTTGTTAAAGCCCCGTCTCTCTTGAGTCAAGCCACTGCCTTATTTGCCTGACTTCTTGACTACATCATGAAAAAACGGCACGTATTCCGACCAGTCATCAATCGATCCCATATGGGAAAAAACTACAACACCGTGCTTATCTATAACATAACTAGATGGAAATACTCTTGATACCTGACGGTCTGGAATCTTGCTACCATCTCTCAGGGTAAGCTCTGTATCTCTTGAACTTTTTACCCCGGAATCTGATAAAGGCAATGCATCCAGGCTATTTTCTTTCGCCCATGCCCTGGAAGTTTCAATCGATTCACGCAGCTGCATAATGACAAATTCAACATCATCACCCACAGCACCTTTCACAATTCTGTACATATCGATAAGGCTGACGAATTCTCGACGGCAGGGTGGACACCAGCAACC